>JBBQST010000016.1:0-22275 GCA_038213625.1 Thermoflexales bacterium | reverse complement strand
TCAGCCGCATGTCATTTTGAACGGCATCGACCTGTCTATTTACGATTTACCATTGACGATTGACCATTTGGGCAAATCGTCAATCGTCAATCGTCAATCCAGTCAATGGTCAATCGTCTTCACCGGCAAAATGGACTTCCGACCCAACATCGACGCCATGCTGTGGTTTGGGCAGGCGGTGTGGCCGGCGGTGAAACAGCAGTGTGCCGACGCCAGGCTCGTCATCGTCGGCCAGAAGCCCAGCCCACGGCTGGATGTGTTGCGCAGCGATCCCGACATTGTGCTGACCGGCGAGGTGGAGGATGTGCGGCCCTATATTGCCGAGGCGGCGGTGTATATCGCGCCGTTGCGCATCGGCAGTGGCACGCGCTTTAAGCTGCTGGAGGCCATGGCCCTGCGCAAACCCATCGTGTCCACCACGCTCGGCTGCGAAGGCTTCGACATCGTGCCAGGCCGCGAGATGCTGATCGCCGACACGCCCTCAAACTTTGCCCAGGCTACTCTGACCCTGCTGAACAACCCAACACAACGCGCCGCCATCGGCCAAGCCGCCTATCACTTCGTCGCCGCCACCTACGGCTGGAGCGCCATCGTCCCCAAGTTGGAACACATTCACCAGAATTTAGTCTCAATGAACCGGTAGCTGGTTTGCGTTGAATTTTCAACCCTAGAACCTAGATTCAAAATCGCCACACTGGGAATTTGAATCCAGGTTCTAAAGTCTCCATGTAGTGACTACTCTCCTTGACCCAGAGAATAGCCCTTGATGCCATCGAAGGTGTATAGGTTCTCTAACTTGATGACGGCATGATCTGTGTCGTCCAGCGCTTGAAGCAGTTCGAGCACCTGCGCAAATTCAACCCTGTTGCCCGATCCTGGCAGAAACCGACAGCGCCAGTGGTCGGTGCAGTAGGTTTCCGGCAGCCCATCAGGATAGACTTTCACACCTCGATTGGTGATCATCTTGAGTTGCCAGAATGCTGGCGCGGCCGCTTCCAAGCCAGCAGCCAGTTGTGCCGGATTGCGGCCAGCTTCATTCCAATCCAAAAACACATCGACGCCGACCAATTCTTTCGTCTGCGGCGAAGGCAGCGTGGGTTCAACATGGATGCCCTTGCCGAAGTATTTGACAGGCTGAAGCTGCTTCGGCTGTTCGCCAAGTCGGTCCACAATAGCCTGTGTGAAGGCATCGGTGCCCACCCGTTTCTGGCTGAGATTGGGTTGATAGATGTCAGCGGTGTGGATTCCATCCTCCAGCGTCGTCAACCATGCATTCTTCACCGTCTCGGCCACGGCGGTCTGTCCAATGTGAACCAGCAATTGGGTCGCAGCGACCAGCAGGCCAGATGGGTTCGCGATGTTCTTACCGGCAATATCAGGAGCAGAGCCATGCACAGCCTCAAACATCGACAGATGAGGGCCGATGTTGGCCGATCCAGCCAGCCCGACTGAGCCTGCAATCTGCGCTGCCACGTCCGACAGGATGTCACCATAAAGGTTGAGCGTCACAATGACATCAAACTGCTCCGGCTGTGTCGCCAGTTTGGCCGTGCCAATATCAATAATCATGTGCTCGGCCACCAGATCGGGATATTCCCGCGACACCTCATCAAACACCTTGTGAAAGAGTCCGTCGGTCAACTTCATGATGTTGTCTTTGGTCATGCAGGTGACCTTGCGGCGGCCGTAGGCGCGTGCATATTCAAATGCGTAGCGAATGATGCGCTCCGTGCCGGGGCGGGTGATCAACTTCAGCACCTGAGTCACTTCGCGCGTCTGTTGGTGTTCGATTCCGGCGTAGAGATCCTCTTCATTTTCGCGGATGATCACCAGATTCATTCCAGGATGCGCCGATGCAACAAAGGGAGTGTATGACTTCGATGGACGCACATTCGCGAAGAGATTCAACGCCTTGCGGATGGTCACATTCGGGCTTTTGAAGCCGCTTCCCAGAGGCGTAGTGACCGGTGCTTTCAGTAACGCAGCGCTCCGGCGAATCACACTCCAGGAGAACGGCGAGATGCCAGCGGAATGGCCGCGTTCATACTCGCTGAGACCCAGGTCGATAAAGTGATATTGCAGCACTGCGCCGGCTGTGTCCATGATGCGTAGCACCGCGTCCATGATCTCCGGCCCAATACCATCTCCGCGTGCCACAGCGATTACCGTCGGCTCCTGCCATGTTGTGTCCACGTTTGCCTCTGTCCCGATCACTGTCATTTCCATAGTTCCAACACTCCCTCAGTAAAAAATAAAAAGAGCCGGTGGGTCGCTTTTCATACGACTCACCGGCTCACCCTCAACTCTGGCTGCGCCCTTTAGCACATCCAGCTTGCCTGTTTGCCAGATCATTTACCCAACCACTGACACATTTTGTGTGTCCCTGGTTTCGGCGCACTGATTATATCAAAGAACGACCCAACACATTGTCGTCGCTGGTGTCGCTGGGTTGATAATGGATTCTCGCTTTAATGCGATGGTGTTGCGTCCTGGCTCGTAAGATGCTCCAGATCAGCAGCCATCTCAAACACAAGCAGCCGTTCCCCCGTCAGGGTACTAATATCCGTGTGCATCGATAATACGGCATGACCAGTATGGTGCTCCACAATGTGTCTCAGATCAGTCTGAAAACTTTCAACAAGGCGGGTGCGCAGTTCTTTGATGAGTGCGACACCACCAGGTTCTTTTGCGAGTTGCTTTTCTCCCGGTGTCAAAATGCCATGCAAACGCACGATTACCATGTCATGCAGGATATAGGTGCGGGTGACCCTTGGACCACGGCCAAGGACTTCCCGCTCAAACTGGGTGAGAGCGGTGCTGATCACGGCTTCGATTTGGCCTTTGGTCATTCTCAGAGTATAGACAAGTGCTTGCACCGATCTGCCTTCTTACTTACTTTCTTCTCTTTTTTCTATGTCCCTCATCACCGACCTCCCCAACATCGTTGCGAATCTGCCCACCCACAAACGCGTCCGCTTCGAACGGCTCATGCGGCTGGATGCCAGCCAGGGTGAATGCGTCATCCCTGACACGATGCGCGAGTGGACGTTAAAACATTTCGGCAGCATCGAGGCTGTGCAGCACCAAAACATTTTGCGCATCACCAATGTGTGGACGTGGGAAGGCGCGGTTTACAACCCAATTCGCGGGATGAGGCCGGTGGAGATCGTGGGAGAGACGGGAGACGTTGGACGGAGGACGGCCTATCCGTCTCCCGTCGCGGCGTCTGCGCCGCACCGTCTCCCGTCTCTTCAATCAGCCGACGTCTTCGCCGAGCCGCTCAAAACCACGGCCGCCGATGCATTTGGCCGTGTGCAAGGGCAATACTGCATCAGCACCGGCAACATCGCCCGGTGGGAAGGCCAGCACGCCGTGCTCATCTTCAATGAGTTCGACCCGCTGAAATTTACGCGGGCGCATCTGCGCGATTACGTTCGCACGTCGCTGGAATGGGCGCAGTTGGCCCACGCACAGGAACCGCAGGCGCGCTATTTCATCTGGACCTGGAACGGCGGCGTCAAAGGCGGCGCATCCATCCCCCACGCGCACGCGCAAATGGCATTGGCGCAGGGCATGCACTACGGCCGCATCGAACAACTGCGCCGTGCCGCCGTGGCCTATCGCGCTCAACACGGCAGCAATTACTTCGAGGACATTGTGGCCGCGCACGCGGATGTGGGGCTGGCATTCGAGGTGGCGGGATTGCCGGCGCTGACCTATTTGCCAGCCTTGCGCGCCAAGGATATTTGGGTGATCGGGCGTGTCTTCGATGAACAACTGGCCGATGCGTTGTGTGATGTCTTGCGGGCGTTGATTGATCAGGCCGGCATGGGCGCATTCAACGTGGCCGTGCTGATGCCGCCACTTTTTACTAATCCAGCCGTAAATGAAGATGAGGATTGGGCTGACTTCCCCGTAATCGCGCGCATCGTGGATCGCGGCTCGCCGGCCATGCTGTCCTCGGACATCGGCGCGCTGGATATTTTTGCACATCAGGTGAACCCAGTGGACCCGTTTGGGTTGGTGGAGATATTGAGGCCGGCGTGCGCGGACGGCAAAGTCAGCCAAACGTCCAGTTGAACGTCATGCTGCCGTATTTAGGCGGCATAACCTGAATGGAATAGAATCAGTTATTGGTAAGACAAGCACTGGATGAGACGCCGGTGCAGGATTCGATCCTAGACCGGCGCTCATCCAGTCAAAACGTATTGACTCTGGAGGCATTAACTCATGGCATCACTATTAGACAAGGTCGGCACGCTGATCCAAGCCAACTTGCACGCGTTGGTAGACAGTGCGCTGCAAAGCAATTCGCTCGCGGTCATCGACCAGTACATCCGCGACGTCGGTGACAATCTGGACAAGCTGACCGATAGCACGGCCGTGGTCGGCGGCCAGGTGAAAACGTTGCAACGCCAACGTGACGGAATTGCTGCGCAGATGAAAGATCTGGACAGTAAGATCGACCTATTCTTAGGCCAAGGCAAAGATGATCTGGCACGCGCGGTACAGGCGCAATATAACGCGCAAAAGACGTCACTCGCTGCCTACAATACCCAGCTCGAATCTCAGGAGAAAGAGTTTGAGGCGTTGAAAAACGCGCGCATCAAGCTGCAAACCAAGCTCACCACCATTCGGCAGCAGCGCGATCAAACGGCCATGATGATGGAGTTGCTGAAGGCCAAGCAGATCACTAACAAGGCCATCAAGTCGCTCGATGATCTGGCCGGCACCGGCGACACCGACGTGGCCCGCATCGCCCAGGGCATCCAGAGCAAACTGGACTCCGAATCGGCCCGCGCCGAAATTGCCGCCACCAACCTCGACCAGCAGATGGACGACACACTGGGCCGCGGCGAGTTGGACGCACAACTGGAAGAGCGCAAGCGCCGGTTGGGAGTGAGCTAAATTGAGTTCTTAGTTGTTAGTCATTAGTGATTAGTGTCGGATTCGGATTTCTCCGATCCGCCAACTAAATACTAATGACTAACAACTAATGACTTCCCCCATGAACGACACCCGCCAACGCGCCCTCGGAGCTATTCTGCGGAATGCTGTTTTTAGCATCCCCAGTGCATTGATCATCGGCGCTGGCATTGTGCTGGTGGGGTTGGGCGTGGACATTCCACTGCTCAGTCAAGCTCCATTTTTTGTGCCGTCCACGGCGTGGCTGGTGCCATTGGTGCCGTTGTGGCTGGGTGTGGTTGGGGCCAATGTGGTCAGCAAACGGGCCGGCGAACAGGCCGTGTCCAACATGTTTCGCGAGCAGTTCAACGTCTCGCTCATCACCAATCCCAATTTACGAACCCAGATTGCCCAGGCCATCGCCTACCGCGAACGTATCGACAAGGCCGTTGAGCGCTTCAAAGATTCGGCCTCGCGCGAGCGCGTGAAGGATGTGGCCAATCAGGTCGATGAGTGGGTGCATCGCATCTACTCGCTGGCGGCCCGGCTGGATGGGTTTCGCAACGACTCGGTCATCCAAAACGACCGCCGTATGGCCACCGACTCGATCGGTCAGTTGGAGGAGCGGTTCAAGCGCACAGTCGATCCCAAAGTGAAGGCTGATATTGCCGACACGATTGATCGCCGTAAAGCCCAACTCGATAATCTCAATTCGCTTTTCACCACCATGGAGCGGGCCGAGTTGCAGTTGGAGAACACGCTCACTTCACTGGGCACTATTTATTCGCAGGTGCTCTTGATTGATGCCGGCGATGTGAACAACAGCAAAACCCAGCGGCTGAGCGCCAACATTGCCGAGCAGGTCAACGGCTTGCAAGACATCCTGTCATCGATGGACGAGGTGTATGGCAACTCAGAAAGTCAATTGAGTGCCGCGGCCAGCAATCTGACTACGAACACGCGCCGCTAGGTACCGATCGCAAAACCTCGCGGGGCGGCGCGTTGAGCCTTGACCGTTGTAAGTTTCATGCGCCGCCCCGCGAGGTTTCCATGTTGCCCCATCTCACGGCTTTTCATAGAATCTCAGTGTCATGACACAAACCTCAAAGAGCAACATCCGCCTCGGCGTCATCAGCTTTGCCCACGGCCATGTCAATGCCTACATCGAAGCCATCAAAGATTTCCCTGATGCGACTGTGATTGCGGGTTGGGATGCCGATGTGGAACGTGGCGAAACCCAATGCGCCAAATACGGCCTCGCCTTCGAGCACGATCTGGATGCTCTGCTCAAGCGCGATGACATCGACGCCGTCTTCATCACCAGCCCCACCAATAAGCATGCCGAGCATGTGCTGGCCGCGGCCCAGGCCGGCAAAGGCGTGTTGCTGCAAAAGCCGATGGCCCTGACGCTGGCCGACTGCGATGCCATCATCGCGGCCGTGGCGCGCTACAGCATCGCTTTTAGCTTGTGCTACCAGATGCGCTGTGATCCAGTGAACCAGAAGATCAAGGCGCTGCTGGACGAGAACGCTATCGGCAAAATCGCGGTGGTGCGGCGACGACATGGCATCGGCATGTTGCTCAACACCGATTGGGCCAGGCCCGGCAACTGGCACATCGACGCCGAGCAAAACATGGGCATGTTCATGGACGACGCCTCGCACGCGGCCGATTGGTTTCTGTGGATGTTGGGCCAGCCCACCAGTGTGATCGCCGAGATCGACAACATCGTCACCGACGTTGCGCCAGACGACAATGGCGTGGCCGTGTATCGCTTCGGCAAAAAAGAAATTGGCATTCTGCTCAACAGCTCGACCATGCTGGCGGCCGAGGCCACCACAGAAATCTACGGCGACAAAGGTGTGATCGTGCAGAACTATGGGGATGCACCCTCTTCGAGTTTGCCACGGCCGGCCGGTGCTGTTGCGCTCAAGTTGTTTCGCGCCGGCGAGAAAGACTGGCAGGTATTTGATTTCGCCGCTGATACGCCTCATGGCAACCGCATCCGTGGCGTGGCACGGCCGGCGGTGGACTATCTGCTGAGTAAGCGCGGGCCGATTGCGACGGCTGAAGAGGGCAAGCAATGCATCCAAATGGTGCTGGGTGCGTATGAGGCCGCGCGAGAAGGGAAGCGAGTTCAATTCACTTCACATTAATCGTGTTGAAGTGTTGTATAATTAACGACGCAACGCTTCTTATGGTGCCTATGGTGCAATGGTAGCACGTCTCACTGTGGCTGAGAAGGTTATGGGTTCGAGACCCATTAGGCACCCTAAAAAAAGGCCCGCGCTTCGATTGAAGCGCGGGCCTTTTTTTGTTTTCTCAAATCTGCCTGGAGCTAGCGCGTCTTCGCCCACCCGGCCATAACCCGTCAATGCCCAATCGATGGCGCCCGTTTCGCTGCGGCCATCACTGTGCGGCCGGTCCAGCAAATTGCGGGGATGGGCATATGGGCATCATGATGGCAATAGCACACCGGCAACGCGCTGAATACCCTGCTCACCCCATACCTGTGAAACGCCGGCAGACAGCGGTTGAACGCGCCACTCTGCAATCTCGACCGTAGGTTTTCCGAGCGCGAGGGCCACCGTCTGCGCCAGCATGTTGGGATCGATGTTTTGAGGCGAATGTGCGGGCGGCATGGATTTTGGTCCTCAATCATGCTTTGCCACTCAGGCTCTGCCCCTACGCGCAGATCGGGTTGCCCTAGAACACATTGACGGCCGTGCTCTGACCCGGTATCCCATAAGACTTATCATTCTCATACACCGGCACCGGTTGAGTCCAGCGAAACACCCATTTGGCCGCGGCTTGGGGGACGTTGACGCAACCGTGGCTGCGCGGCCGGCCAAAGTCATTGTGCCAGTACACCCCGTGGATGGCCGCACCGCGCTCGGTGAAGTAGGTGGGAAATGGCACACCTGGCAAATCATAGAAGTCGGCACCCACGCCGCCGCTCATGCGCGTGGTTGGCGTTTTGAAGATCACGAAGTGCTGGCCCTTGGGGGTGAAGAACTGGCCAGTGCCGCTGGCGATGATCGTGGTCATCACGGCCTTGTCGTCTTCAAACGCCGTCAATAGTTGTTGCGTCAGATCAATGTCGATGCGCTTGGTTTTGGCTTTGGTTGCCAACGGCGTCAGCTCAGCCGGACGAATACGGCGCATATCGATGGCACGGACATACGGTCCTGGCCCCACCGAAACCCCTTCCTGCAAGCGATACCACCACCGGCCCACTTCATCTTTTTGCGCTGAAATGACGCGAAACACACTGCCGTAATACAGCCGCATGCCTTTTTTCGAGGTGGTGTCGGGTGCGAAAAATGAGTCCGTGAACGGCATACTCACCTCAGCCCAAAAGGCTTTGGCCGCCAGGTCCGGCTCCGGCACATTCATCGTGTTGGTCACCGGCTGCACATAGCTGGAGTAGCAATAGCCGCCATCGGTCTTGAACCACACCGCGTTGTTGGGCAGCACCGCCTCTCCCAGCACTTGCTCATACAGGTTGATCAGGTCATCGCGGCCAGCCGTGCGCAAAAGTCGGGATTGGGTATTGGGTTGCCGAAAAACTTCGACGCCCCAGATGGCAATACGGCCAAGTGGCGTGGGTGGCTTTTGTATTTTGTGAGTGGGTGTAAACGCCTCGTCGGCATGGGCGACACCGGCCCTTTCCAAATACGGCGCAGACAACATCAGGCCCGTGGCCAGGCCCGACAGTTTGAGGAGTGAACGGCGGGTGAAGTGCATCTCGAACTGAATTTTAGTCCGTTTTAAGAGACTTGCATTTAGGCAATTTGCCGCCAATAGCGTTCTGACGCCAATACCGTTCGCCGCCGGCCCGCTCAATATAGTTGCGCACCCGTGCCGGCATGGTGTCGGCCTGCTGAAACAGCGCGAACAACTGGGAGGGGTAGCGCGCGATGGTTTGAACGCGCATCTCAATTTCAGCCTCAGTCAGCGCCACAGTCTCGGACACAAATCCAGACTGGGTTTCCTGAGCCAGTGCAGCGGGCTGATCGGCGTAGGGGTAATCCTCGTAATAGGCCAGGGCCTCTCGCGGCACCAACACCTCCAACACTTGCCGCACAATCGAGTGATCGACATGCCGGCCAACCGCCAACGGCCCATACACGCGCAGGTCATGTTGATGCGGCGCGAGCACGGCCCACAGTTTGGCGCTGGTTTGCAGGGCATGCTGTTGCCAGTCGGCCGGGTTCACCGGAATGCCAATGAAGTCGCGTTCGTAGAGGGGCCGGCCGTCGGGGGCATGCCGGTAGACCGCGTCGAGCAAACCCAGGTGGATGCAGGTTGCGCCCAGTGCCGCACACGCGCGCGCATCCTCGGCCCGCCGGTGCGCATACGGCTGTTCGCCCAGTTGCCATTCCCAGTGCACATGTTGGGCCGCGGCCGAAAGTGGCGCAAGGGTCTCCAGTGGCCGGTCGGCCGTGCAAACCGTGACGATGCTGACGGACTGAACCTCGCGCACCAGATGCTGCACCATGCCCGCGCACGACAGCGCACTATCATCCAGATGCGGCGAGATGAAGAAGTGGTGCAAGGCAGATAGCGGCTGGCTGCTAGCGGCTGGCTGCACAACTAGCGAATAACCACGGTGGTGCCCAGTTCGACCCAGTTATAGAGCACGGCGGCGTCGCGGGTGCTGAGGATGATGCAGCCGAACGAGGCTGGCCGGCCCAGCAAGCCCGCCCACAGGCGTTGGCCGCGCTTGTTGATCGGGAGCGCGTGAAAGCCATTCTCGGAGGGGCCGGCGTCATACACACCCAGCCAGAACGGCATGCGCAACTGCCAGCGGCCCGAATAGGCCTCGGGCAGCTTGGTCTTGATTTTGAAGGTGCCGCGCTTGGTGCCATATTGCGGCAGCGCCGTGCTGACCACAAACGAATACACCAGTTGGTCACCCTGGTAGGCATAGGCGCGCTGCTTGGCGATGCTGACATAGACCACTTTGGCCCCACTGGCAGCAAATTGCGGCAACGGATTTCCAGGTGCCGCTGCTGTCGATTTAAGGTGATGCGCCTGAGGTGCGCGGCCCGGCGAAGGGGTTTCGCACGGCAAAATCAGCTTCTGGCCCGCACGCACGCCGCGCGCGTCACTCAAACTATTGGTGTTCACCAAGCCGACATGGCTGATATCGAGCTTCAGTGACAGACTGGAGATGGTGTCGCCAGCTTTGACGACATAGGTGCCGCACGACGCCGACTGTGAGGCGGCCGGGCCTGCTGCGTTGGCCGGTGATGCCTGCACAACCACAAACGCCACAACGACCCATGCCAGGATAGCTTTCGAGAAGATCCGCCTCATGCGGCAAAGTCTAACTCTTATGAACCACCTTGACAAGGCGACAAGTTGTGCGCGGCCCTTAGAATACCGCCCATGGGTATCGCACATTCGATTGCCGGTTCATTACAGCAGGTGCAGGCGCGCATGGCCGAGGCAGCACTTCGCGCACACCGCGACCCGGCCGAGGTGACGCTGGTGGCTGTGTCCAAGACCTACCCGGCCGAGGCTGTGCTGGAGGCGATGACGGTGGGCCAGCGCGACTTCGGTGAAAACCGCATCGAAGAGGCCCTCAGCAAACGCAACGAAATCCATCAAGCCAGTTCCAGCTCACCGCTCTCTGCTCAAAGCGCCCAGCTCCGCTGGCATCTCATCGGCCACGTGCAATCTCGCAAAGCCAGAGACGCGGCCGGTCAGTTCGATCTCATCCACAGCGTCGACACGCTCAAGCTGGCCGAGGCGCTGGACCGGCGCGCTGCCCAGCAGGGGCCGACCTGTATTCAACATGTGCTCCTCGAATGCAACGTCAGCGGCGAGGCCAGTAAAAGCGGGTTTGAGCTTTCGAGCTGGGAGCACGAGCCGGCCCGCCTGGCTGCCTTTGTCGACGAGGTGAAGCGGATGTGGGCGTTGCCCCAGCTACGCATCGACGGCCTGATGACCATGGCGCCCATCGTCGAGCACGCCGAGCAAGCCCGCCCCATATTTGCCAGCCTTCGCAGCCTGCGCGATGTATTGCGCCAAGCCCTGCACGACACCGTTACATTGCCCGATGCCGCACAGTCGTTGCCTCATCTGTCCATGGGCATGAGTGATGACTTCGAGGTGGCGATTGCCGAGGGCAGCACCCTCGTGCGCGTGGGCCGCGCCATCTTCGGCGAAAGAATCACGCAATAACAGACTGCGATGAAAGATCGTGCACGTGCACGTCAAACGTGTCACGTGCACGATCTTCGTCAGCCCCATTGTCATTACCGCAAGATCACCGGCATACTCACCTTGAACACCGCTCCCGGCGCGCTGCACGTGCTGGCCGCGCTCACATCTGCCGCGTTGATCACACCGTCGCGGGTCAGGTCCAGCGCGAAGGTATAACCCGGCTGCCCCACCGTCTTGCCCAATTGCGCCTGCACCGCAGCCTTGTCTGCGGCGTTAAAGGTGCCGTCGCCATTGACATCGCAGAAGCGCTGTTTGTTGAGCACGGTGATGATGACGGATGCGCTGGATATGTTGTTGGCACTCGTCGCGCGCAGCATGCCTGTATTGCTGCCCTCGCTTAACGCCAGCGGATTGATCACCAATGTGGATGCACCCGGCGTGCTGCCTGCGGATTGGTTCAACTGCATCCACGACGCATCGCCGCTCAGCGTGTAGTTCATGGTGTCACGGCTCGACACCTGCACCACCTCGTTGATCAGGTTGCCGGATTTGGCGAAGTCCACCGTCACTGCAATGGCGCGCGGCCACACCGTCACCGCATCTGCGCTGAGTGGCGCGTCGTTAACTAATGGGTTTGTACCGGCGGCCAGTTCATCGGCATCGCTGCGGCCATCCCCGTCGCTATCGATCTGGGTTGGGTTCGTGCCAGCCGCGCGCTCCAGCTTCAACGACACCCCATCACCATCGGCATCGCCATACGAGTCGCTTTCAGTCAACGGGTTCAAACCGGCACCGGCCTCATCCGCGTCGCTGATCCCGTCACCGTCATAGTCAGGAATCACCGTGACCATGGTGCTGGCCGTGCCCGGCAAGCCATTGGCGTTCATCACATCCAGCGAGATGACATGCTGGCCCGCGCTCAAATTCACATACACATCAGCACCGCTGCCCAATGCGCCATCGCGGTCGCTGCGCCAATTGAGCTGCGCAGTCTGGGTCAACGTGCCGGCCTGTGGATCGAGGCCGTAGCCACGCAGCGCCAGCGGTTGCCCCTCCAAGACTGTTGCGCCGGCGTCTGGTGCCTGTATCACGGCGCTGGGCGGCTGCATCGGCACTGCAAATGCGGGGCTGGTCGCAATCGCGGTCAGGAGGCCGTCGCTGGCGATGATGCGCGCCATTGCATTGGCGCTGCCGCCGAGCTGGGCCAGCGTCACACTGGCGTTGCCACTGCCCACGCCACTCCCCACACTGCGCCACGTGGTGCCACCATCGGCGCTGAATTGCACGTTCACACTCACCGTATCACCATCGGCATCGGTGGCCGTCCACGCAAAGTTCACCGCGTCAGCACCGACCACCGGCGGGCTGATGCCGGCCACGGGAGCCGTGCCACCCGCTGCAAATGTCGCCAACGCCACACCATCCTTGAACAGCGTCAGCCGCGCCACGCCGGGCTGGCGAATCACCGTGGTCGCAAACCAGTATGAGCCATCCTCGGTGTGCTCATGCCCCGCGTGCTCGGCCGGTGCCGCAGCCGGCGCGTTCGTGCCTTCGTTGGCAATGTCGTGGGCGCTGGTGTGCCCGGATTGCACCAACACGCCCGTGCTGGCCAGAATGGCCCCAGCCGCTGTTTGTTGCGCCAGGGTATAGGCCGAGACGTAATCGGCACTGGGCCGCACATAGTCTGGCATGGGCTCGATGTTGATAAAACGAGCTGTGGCCGTGCCGCCCGTCACCTCAACCGTGCCGGCCACCGCCAGTTTGGGCTGGTTGACCACCGGCGCGCGTACGGCCTGTGGCGAAGCACTACTGATGCGCTGGCCGCGCGCCAGGGTATAGAACGGGCTCAAGTCGCGATACCGCTGGGCCAGCAAATAGTTCACATCCGGCGGCTGCAAAAAGGTGTTCACGCCGTTGCGGCTGCACGCATAGCTCAGCAGCGCCTTGGGCACGGTGGTGAACCCGCTGACACTGATGCCGGGCGATGCCACCGTGAGTTCGTTGCCAGAGATGGGATTGACCACGGGCAGGCCGATGTTGGGCATCTGATTAAATGTGCGGCTGAAGTTATACACTCCGCCGGCGGTGCCGCACTGCACCGGCGTCGTTCCCATCGTCAACTCGCTGGCGATGTCGTGGTTGTCGCCGCCGGACCCGCCATAGTTGGCGTAGTGGGCCAGACCATTTTGCACCATGCCCATGTTGTGGCCGAGCTCGTGGGCCACATAGCGGCTGACGTTGGCGTCGCCGGTCACCCAGGCCATGTAGCGCGGCTGCTCCGGCCCGCAGTCATCATCCCCAAACCCCAGGAAATCGCCGATCTCGTCAAAGAAATCATCCTCGCTTTCGATGCAATCCTGTTGCGTCTTCCAACCATTGAAACTGCCCAGGCTGCCCATGCCAGCCGCAGAGCCGTTTGGAGCAATCGCCGAGGTGGTGATCACGCCAACAGCAGTGCCGGCAATGGAAGTGCCGCGCGCCGAGTTGAAGCGTTTGCGCAGCACTTCCATCAACACAGCCGCCGTGTTGAATTCGCTTTCCACGCCAATACTAATCGCCCCGCTAGGCACAATTTGATTGGCACTGAGCGCCTCATCCGCCCAGATCGCCCGCAGCCCGCCCGGATAGATGCGCGATGTAAAGTCGCCCAGATTGGCATCGACCTCGGCCTTGAACGCGTTGAGTTGTGCGCCGGTGAAGCCCGGCGACATGATCGGCACCAGCAGCACATAGGCATTCGGCGCGCCGGCTGCCACATTCACATTGGTGGTTTGCTGGGTGATGGAGCGGAAATTCACTCGCAATGCAATTCTCACCGTGCCAGCGCCAGACAGGGTGAACTTGATATTGGGCATGTTCAACGCACCAGCCGTGGTGTTGGGATTGAGCGGCGCGCCCGGCAGCAAATACGGTGGCCGCCCGCCCGCAAACGGCACCACCACATCCTCCACATTCCCACCCGTGCTCATGCGCAACTCCACGCGGTCCACGCCGATCACATCGCTGGCGCGCGGCGCCGCGCTCACACGCAGGTAGGCCGACACCAGCGTGGCATTGCGCGCGTGCAGGCCAAAGCCCGGATAGTTTTGATTGAGCAACAACCGCTCCACCGTGAGATCAATCTTGCGGAAATCGGCCCGCGTGGCCGTGTCGCCACACGCATTGGTCACCACCAGGTTACCGTTGCCGTCACCCGCTTCGATGTACGTGCGCAACGCACTCACCGTGGACGAGATGGGTCTGCGCGCGGCCGTGCCCAAAGTGATGCTCACATTCGGGTCGAAGTTGAACCCGCGCACATCCACGGCCACACCCACGTTGCCGCCGGTGGGCGTGGCGCTGCTGATGGTGGGAATGGCGCAAAAACCAGTGCCGGCCGTGGTGCGGCGCTTGCCACGTCGCACGCTCAACAGACCGGTTTGCACTTCGCCATCCACCCGCACTCGAATTCGATTGCTGCCGACTTCGGTCACGGCCACATCGCGGCCACCAATCTGCACCTGCACACCCAGTGGGTCGGTGCCAAAGCCGCTGCCGTCAATGACGATCTCGGTGCCACGGCTGGCCCGCTTGGGGTTGTAGTCGGTGATCACGGGCACTTCCTCGGCCAGTGGGGGCAGGAAGGTGCCGCGCACCACCACACCGCCGTTCTGGGCGAAATACACCCGGTCGGCTCCATCCGCTGCCACATCATTCAGCGCGGCCTGCTTGAGACCACTATTCGTGAAATAGCGCATCTTCCACGCGCCCCACGCGCCACCACTCAACATGCCGTTGCCCGCCCACAGCCGGCCCAGCTCGTCCACGGCCAGCGGCAACCCCACCGCATTGTCCGGGTGCGCCTTCGCCGTGAAGGTTCCCGTCGCCTCGGCAAAAAAGGCCAGACCGCCCGCCGTGCTGACCACGACATTGCCATCGCCGGCCTGAGCCAGATCGGTCACGGCGTCGGCAGGCAACCCCTGCGCGGTGGTGAAGGTGCTCCAGTTGCTGGTGCCCACATTCAGCCGCGCCACACCGGCGCTGTTGCCCACCCACACATTGCCAGCCTGGTCCGCCATCACCACCCGGGCCGCCGGATCGCCCAACGGCAATGCCATCCGCGTCACCAAGCGGTCGCGGTCATACAGGGCCAGCCCGCTGCCGGTGCCCAGCCACATGCGCCCGGCCGCATCTTCAGCCAACGCCAATACGGGCTCGGCCAGGGTCATCGCTGGAATCGGGGTTAAACCACCGGCGGAATAAAAGCCCACCCCGCCCGCGTGCGCGACCCAGATGCGGCCCTGGCGATCCTGCTGCACGGCGCTGACACCGGGTATGGCGTGAATGTTCCAGGTCATGCCATCGGGGTTCAGCACCGACAGCGTGGTTGGGCTGGCCGCGAACAGGCGACCCCGCGCCGGCCACACATGCACAATGTTCTGGCCCTGCACGCCGCGCAAATTGCCCCAGCGCTGCGAGAGCGTAGTGATGTCCTCGGCCCGCGACATCCATACCTTTTCGCCGTTGGCGCTCACCACCTCCACGCGGCTGTCCCATGCGCCCGTGCGCGGGATGTTGGTGCCCAGAGGCGAATTGAGCCAGTTGAAATCCGACGCACGAATGGCTCCGGCCGAGCTGCCGTTGAGCACCTCGAACACGCTCAAACCGCCGCTCTCGGTGCTGGCGGAAGGGCTGCTGCCAAACCACACCCGGCCATCGGCATCGACCGTGGGGCCGGCGCGCACCAGGCTGCCGATCGGGACATTGAACACATTGCTGCCGCTGATGGTGCCAGCGATGTTGGCCGGCAAATGAGCCGGCAACACGCTGTTGGGATAGCGGCACACGCCACCGGGGCCGGCCAGCCACATGTCGCCGTTCAGGCCGAAGGCCAGATGCTCCGGCTCGATGGCGGCGCTGTTGCACAACGGCCCCATGTCGTATTCAGTGTCGGGAAATTGGGATACGTGCTGGCGGATGGCTTGCAAATAGCGCCGTTCATATTGGGGAGCCGTGACCGCATTTGGCGCAATGGGTGCGTCGGTGGTATTCGGCGCTTCAGGTGCATTGGCTGGCGTGACCGACCTCGGCCCTGGGTCTACACACGAACCATCATTCACAATCCCCCACACGGCGTTGGTTTGCCACGACGGCACCGACGGGTCTGGAAGCGTGCTGCGCGTTTCGACGTCCCAGGTTTGCTGGCACTTGCCCCAGTGCGGCTGGTAATACGCGCCATCTGGCGAACGCAGCGACTGACAACCACCGGAGATCCCGATGATGCCGTTGATGCCGGCCACAGGGCTGTTCTGATCAACCGTGCTTTCCAGATCATTGATTTGTTGTGCGACATTGGAACCTGAGGAATTGAGGCAAGGGAATGGGCCGGCCAGCTTGCTGCTGTTGGGCGAAGCCATCTCGTTGCGGTAGACAGCCTGATCAAAGGCGCTGAAGAAGAACCACGGCGTGTCACCCTTCATCCACTTGATGTTGCGAACCTGGCCCTGGTTCTTCGTGTCGAATCCGACAAAGGTGTTGGTGAGCACGCGGCCATCCAGCTTGTAGCCGCCGTCGGTGCGGCCAAACGCAAAGTAAGGCCCCTTGCCATCCATCGACAGCACCGGCGCGGTGTTGCCGACCACGTCCCATTGATTCAACGCCGTGAGCGGCCCATCCCCCAAAGGAATGCGCCAGATGGCGTTGAGCGCGTTGGCCTCGTTCTGATAATTGCCGCCGCCCAACACCAGGGCATGCCGGTTGCGCGGGCTGTAGATGACGCTGGACGAGGTGTTATTTTGCGAGGTGCCAGGCGAGAACGAATCGCCGCCCACAAACGGCAGCGCCACCGGCGTTCGCCAGGCCTCGCCCGTGGTGGGGTCGAAGGCGTTGACGCGCCAGTCGGCCGAGCCGTTGATGGTGTAGATCATGTGCGTGACCGGATCGACCACGGCGTTGGCCCCGCAGTTTTGCGAGGGCATGCGGGTGGGCAGATTGGCCGCTGTGTCTGCCTCAAGATTGATCTCGGTGATGGTGTCCAGATTGACGCCGTTGCTGCAACCGCCCAGCACATAGATGCGATTGGTGGCCGCGGAGTAGGCGGCGGGCAGGCTGGAGGATGCGGTGGGCAAGGTGAAGCCGGCCGTCGTGATGGTCTCGCTGGCCACATCAAATACAAATATGCTGTTGGAATAGACAAAGGCCGCGCCGTTCCACGTAAAGCCGCCGACCAGCACGATCTTGTTTTGGGCCGGGTGATACACCGCGGTCATGCCGCTCATGGCCTGCGGCAACACAGCGGCCAACGCGCGCGAGGTGCCATCATTGGGGTTGATGGCGTAGATGCTGGTGGTCTGATTTTTGACATCCAACTGGCTGCTGCCGCCGAACACATACACCGTGTCGTTGCTGGCCGCGTAGGCGGCGGTGGCGTAGTTACGCACCGCGCCGGCGGGCAAGCTGCCCAGTGAAGCCGAATCGCCGCTGCCGCCATCAATTTTGGTGATCGCGCCGCTGATGGCGTTATCGCGATCGCCGCCAATTAACAAGCCCGCATTCAGCGTCGGCACAAACGCGCTGGCGGCGGCCATGGTTTTGTTGGGCAGGCGGTTGAAGGTGCCATCGGCCGGCGTGGTAGCCGCTCGAATGGGCGGGTTGCCAGGGGTGATGCCGGCGAACGCACCGGTGGGGGTGGCCACATAGCCGCCGATGGCATCGGCGTAATTGTTGTCGGTCAGATGCCACACCGCCAGCAACCCCGGCAGCTTCTCTTCGAGGGCCGTGTGCATGGTGCTACGCAGGCCGGATTCGCCACGGTCGTAGTTCCAGATGCGCACTTCGGAGATGTAGCCATTAAACGTATCAGGCGCATGGTCGTTGCCGATGCGCAGATCGCGCGTGTTGTTGGGCGCATTCACGCAATATTGCGGCGAGTTCTGGCTGCAATCGCCGATGCCGTCCAGGTCGCCGTTCACATACAGATAGATGCCGCGGCTGTCCCAGGACAATGCGATGTGAGTCCAGGTGCTGGCCGGCAGCGTGGTGCTGCCATCGATATAGACCGTAGGTGAGCCGACATGGCCGCGCACTTTGCCATAGCACAGGCCCAGCCAGAAGCCGCTGTTGTAGTCTTTGCTCACCGCGGCCCGGCAGTCTTGAAAGCCCACCGGCGCAATCGGGTACACCCACGCCTCGACAGTACCCGAGCCACCCGGCACATAGGCCGCATTGTGCGGCACGCTCAACCACTGCCCAAAGCCGGCCACAAAGCTTGCATAGCCCTGATAGCGAGGTTGGGTCGCCGTCACCGCCTCGGGTGCTTCAGGCGCGGCCTGAACGGGCAGCTGAGCCGAAATGAGCGTGGCCAGCACCACACAGGTGCCGATCAATCGAAAGACTTTGTGCATGAGATCAATCTCCTTGAGTCGCTTTTCCAGACGCCGAGAGCCGTGAAC
The DNA here is from genome assembly GCA_038213625.1 of Thermoflexales bacterium. Classification (GTDB taxonomy): domain Bacteria; phylum Chloroflexota; class Anaerolineae; order J036; family Brachytrichaceae; genus JANMVQ01. The sequence goes on along the minus strand of JBBQST010000016.1, from coordinate 3,766 downwards.
CACGACACCGACAATTCGTCTTCAACATTAAAGCAGAGGACAGAATCGAAAGGGTCTGCCGATAGTATTTCACTGAATGTAGAGCAGATATGTGAAGTCCATCACATAGACATGTCCACGTATTTGCTGAAATCCTGCACAAAGTCATCTTCATATAAAAGTCGTGCACGGCGAGCGGTCGGAGCGCTCCGACCGCTGGAGCCAGATAAAATGACCGTCGTAGCGCCCATGCATTTGGGCCTAAGCCTCATGGATCTAAATCTGGCCACACATCCACTCGTGCAAACGGTGCAGCGCATCGCCCGGCAACGCAACCTGCCCATTTTGCTGGTTGGCGGTGCGGTGCGGGATGCGTTGTTGGGAGCGCTACCGGCTGATTTTGACTTTGCCGTGCAGGGCAATCCCGTGCCGCTGGCTCGGGCGGTGGCCAATGCGCTGGATGCCGATTTCTGGCTGATGGACGCCGCGCGAGGCACCGCCCGCGTGTTCGTGCAAGGCTCAGCTATACCCTCGCCCGTGGTGCTCGACTTTGCCCAGTGCCGCGGCTCGAACTGGGACGAGGACCTGCGCGACCGTGACTTTACCGTCAATGCCATCGGCCTCGATCTGACGCAAGGCGAACTCATCGACCCCACAGCAGGCCAGGCCGATCTGGCCCAGCGGGTGATTCGTGCCGTATCGGCCCATGCGCTGGCCGACGACCCGGTGCGAACGCTGCGCGCCGTGCGGCTGGCTCACCAACTGGGCTTTGAAATCGAGCCCGCGACCACAGCCCAGATTCGCGACCATGCCCCAGCCCTGCGCACCACCAGCGCCGAGCGCGCCCGCGACGAACTGTTGAGCGTGCTGAATCTGCCCGCCGTGGTGCCGGCCGTTCGACAGCTGGATGCACTCGGTTTGCTCGAAGTGCTGCTACCGGAGGTGGGGCCGATGCGCGCCCGCACGCAATCGCCACCCCATGAATTTGCCGTGTTGGAGCACACTTTTGTGGTCATGGACGCGCTGGCAGATTTAATTCAGCGCGGCGCCATGCGCTCGGGTTCGCTGAATCTGGAGCCGGCCTTGCTGGCCACACTGCAAGCCCATTTTCAAATACCGACGGCCAACTCCACCCGCCGGGCCATCTTCATGCTGGCGGCCTTGCTGCACGACAACGCCAAGCCGCTGACGCCGCAGCTTAACGATGAGGGCAGGCTGAAATTCCCCCAGCACGAAGCGGTGGGCGCACCGATCGCGGCCGCGCGCGCTCAGGCGCTCAAACTCAGCAGCGAGGAAGTCCAGATTGTGCGCACGGTGGCGCGCCATCATGGCCACGCCAACGCCATGCTCAAACGCGGTGCGATGACGCCGCGTGATATCTATGGCTTCATGCGCATGGCCGGCGATTGCGCGCCCGAGCTGGCGCTGTTTGCCAGCGCCGACTGCTATGGCAAACGCGGCGAAGGCACCCAACCGGCGGATTGCGGCGCAAAAGATTGCGCGCCGAATCTCGCGCTGACGCGGTTGTTACTAACCCAATATGACCAGCGCTATGCGGCCAACGTGGCCCTCCCCGCGCTCATCTCCGGCAAGGATTTGCTGGCCCTGGGGATGCCGGCGGGCAAGGACATTGGGATTGTGTTGGAGGCCGTGCGCGAGGCTCAGATGATCGGCGAACTTCACACCCGCGAAGACGCGCTGGCGCACGCCCAACGACTCAGCCAACACGGTATGCCTTCATGAGACAGCGGCACAGCGTGCGGCATGGAATGCGGCATGGAATGCGGCACAGAGTCTGGATCGCCGCCTGTCTATTATTCATGCTGGCATTTGCGTTGCGCGTCGGCTCCATCGAGCACCAGCCGTTGCACTATGACGAGGGCAACAACGTCTATTTTGGCCGGCTGACGTTCGCCGGCCTGCTGCAGGAAACCATTCGCACCAGCGATACCGACCCCGGCGGGCATCGCTACACACTGGGCTTCTGGATGGATGCGGCCGGCCCCTCGCCGTTTTCGATTCGCCTGTTCTCGGTCGCCTTCAGCCTGCTCAGTGTCGCGCTCACCTATCGGCTGGCCCGGCAATTGCGTTTGAGCATCACAGCCAGCCTCATCGCGGCTGGATTCATGGCGATCTCGCCCTATGCCATCGACTACGGCCAGCAAGCCAAGGGCTATGCCATGGGCGCGGCACTGGCGCTGGCCTCATGGTGGTGCTGGATGAGGTTGATGAATGGCGAGGGAGGCCGAGGAAAGCAGGGGATCGCCGTCGGCTATATCGTCGTCACAGCGGCGATGATCAGCACCCATTTCTACACAGTGCTGGTGCTGGGCATGCAGTGGGTGTGGGCGTTGGGGGCCGGCCGCATCCATCTCTCGCCACGGTCATGGCGGAACTGGGTGATGGGGTTGGGCTTGCAAATTCTGGCGGTGTTGCCCGGCGTCGTGTGGCTGACCTACACCCTGTCCAGCTCCCTGCACGGCTCGGTGATGATTTCCACCGATCTGCCAGCGCTGAACCCAATCGAATTCTGGCAGATGAATTTAAGCGAGATGAGCGTGGGTCGATTTGCCAGCCTCATGCTCAAGCTGGCCGGCGCAATCGTGTTTAGCGCACTAGCCGTTTGGGGTGCGGCTTCACTCTGGCGCACGCCAGACAAAGTTCATCGCACTGCATTCTGGTTTGGCGCGGCGCTGCTGGTGGCCCTGCTCGGCGCGTTTGTGCTGCAACTGCGCATCAGCTTCTACTCGCCGCGATTTTTGTTATTCGCGCTGCCCTCGCTGGCAATCCTGGTGGCACAGCCGCTTGCCAGTGTGGCGCAGCCAACAGGCCGGCGCTGGATCGTGGCCGGGGTGGCCGCGGCTGGTCTGTCGCTGGCGGGCGTGCTGGCGTTGTTCATCGCGCCGGTCGATCCAGAACTGGAGATTCGAGGCTTGATGGCCCAATTGCGACCTTATCTTCGCAGGGACGACGCCGCGCTGGGCGGCTACATCTGGATTCAAGGTCTGGTGGAAAGTTACGCGCCGGAAACGCGCCGCTCTCTGACTTGGTACGAGGATCGCTACTCGACAAACACGTTGGATGCGCTGATGCGGCCGGTGGCCCGCCACCCACGGGTGTGGTCATTCAACTTCCGGCGCAACCCCGACGCGCCCGACTCGCTCTCGGTGCAATGGCTCAAGGAGCGCGGGGCCGAGGCCGGCCGATTTGCCGCCCCCAGTATGCAGACGGTGTTGTTCGATTTGCGCTTCGATCGTGAAGGCGATGCGAATGCGATTAAAAGCATCACCTTCCACCCCAACATTCAGCTCGACACGGCCCGACTCAACTCACAAGCCAGCACCAGCCAAGCCAGCGCCGGCGATTCCATACCGATCCTACTGCGCTGGACCGCGACCAGGCCGATCACCGAGGATCTGTCAATTTTTGTGCACCTGATTGGGCCGGATGGACCACTGATTGCGCAGAGCGATAGCGCGGCAGTGAATGGGCTGGCACCCAGCTTCACCTGGGCGGTCGGCCAACCCATCGCCGACCGGCGCGCCATCCTGCTGCCCGCCCACATCGCGCCAGGCCGCTATACCGTTCGCGTTGGGTTATATCGCCGCAGCGATCAGGTGCGTCTGCAAACGAGCGCTGGTGCTGGTAGCGGCGCAGACAGTGCAGAAATAGGCCAAATCGACATCGTTTCGGCAAAACCAACCGAGTAAAATGTCGCCGCCCATGTCACAGTCAACACCCGCTCGATCTAACACTTCCGGCACTGCCAGACTCCACGTCTCATCGC
>JBBQST010000015.1:0-22594 GCA_038213625.1 Thermoflexales bacterium | reverse complement strand
CAAGTTGAACATGCCATTGCCAGCGTCAAACGTTGCAGAATTGTCAAAGACATCTTGCGCAACTTCAAGGCTGATGTGTCGGACATGGTCATGTCCATTGCCTGTGCTTTGCACAATTTGCGTGTGACCTTTCGCTATGCAACTACGACTTACTCTTTTGTCCAATAATGTCTATTGCTGAATGCGTTCGAGTTGGGCTGGGCCGCGCACAATGTGGTCATACGATTCTTTTTGCCAGAATATTTCACCCTTGCGATTCAAAAGTGCATTGGCTTGATTAGCCGTGAATGACTTCCACGAATGCAAGATGTCGGACAGCGGGTAGCCGGCCAGCGGTGTAACCACGGCATGCACATGATTGATGGCAACTACAAATTCGCCCAGGGTATAGCGTGTGCCGTCAAAAAAACGAAGGGCTTTTTCAACCAGTTCCTTGATATCTGGCTTTGCCAGCGTGCACGCGCCGTAGCCTGCATCCAGCCACTGCTCGAAGCGCTCGGAAAATAAGCGGCGGTATTCCACCCCCAAATGCGCGGCGCGTGGTTCCGGGTGCGCTTTCAGCCAGGCATCACGCTCTTCAATCCATTGCTCAAGTTTTTCCTGCGGCATGGAGTCGGCCAGGCGAAAAGTGACAAAATAGGTTTTGCCCTCCTGCCGCCAATGCGGCAAGTTGCCGGCCACATGGCCAATTGGCTCATCCGGGGAGAAGAATCCATATTCAGTCGCTGTGGCCGAGGCTTCCAGCCTCATAGGCCCGCTGAGGCTGGAAGCCTCGGCTACGGGCAAAAGGTAGGCCAGCAACGACTCATCCACCATATAGTCCACAATCTCGCGCGGCGTATAGAAGCTGCCGGTTTGTTTGCGGGCGGTGGTGCCGGTTTCGGGGTTATAGGCCGCCAGCAAATTCTCGAACACCTTGCCCAGCAGTTCAGGGTCCAGCGCCACCTCTTCATCAATCGGCGTGTTCTCTTCGATGGTGAACTTGTAGCTGTTAAAAATGTGCAGAATGCCGCGCGTCTTGTAGCGCTTTTTGGTTGTGCCGTAGTCGGCGTTCAGGTCAATGTCGCGTTCCTCGCCAAAAAACAACAGGTCAGGCACTTGTAGCGAGTTATCGGGCCGGCGCGAAAACCCATCCACTCGAATGTAGCGCGGGTTGCGGCCCTCGCCCAAATCCTTATCCAGGCATTCAAACAAACCGCCGTTCAAAAACGGGATGCCGGCCAGCAGTTTAAACACCGCCTCGGGTTTGGCCATCATGTCGCGGTAGCGATAGAGCGTGTGCGCCATCATGTTCTGCCCCTCGCGCGCCCAGCCGCGCTGGCCCATCTCGGTGTTCAGCGTGGCAAAAAACAAGTTCTGCAAAATGGCTTTGTAATAAGTGGTGTCCTGTGGCTGGCCAAACTTCAGCAACGTCTTCAAGTGCGGTTCATCAAAAAGCTCGCTGGGAATCAACTGCTTCTCTTTAACAAACCACACAAAGATCAGGCGGGTGAGCAGCCGGATGACGCTGATGGAGTCGCTGCCATCTGCATCTTTGGGCGCGTCGTCTGGGAACCGCATCTCATCCACCGCCCAAAAATACCAGTTGGCCAGATCCTGATAGAAGCGCTTGTTGAGGGTGGAAATATCGAGTGCTGCAGCCCAGGCTCGCTGCAAGGCATCGAAGCTGTTGATGGTTTGTGTTACCCGCAAAGACTTCAGAGCCAGCTCTTCCAACATACGCAAATGGGCTGCATGCGGGTTGCCGGCCCGAATATCCTTGATCAGCGTCACCTTCTCCAGCACATCCAGCTCGTCATCGCGCTTGTTTGGCCGACGATGAATGATGGCCAGCGTCACGAACTCGCCATAGCGAAAGATCACCGGCACAGGCATATTGAACGGGGCGTTCAGCACGCGAGTGAGGGCCGCCAGGTCGGTGCGGGTGTAATTGGCCGCGTCTAGCTGTGCCGCCAAAAACACAAAGGATTGGTAGATGCCGCTATTCCACCGCCGGTTTTCTGTGAAAGAAATCTGGGGCTGGTCGCTGTCTGCAATTTCAGCATCGGTCAGTTGAAAGAGAAACTCGATCTGCTGACACACGGCCAACGCCTCGCGCGATTTGTCTGACAGCTTATTTGTCCTGTCGAAACCCTGCACAAATGTATCGGGTGTAAACGAAGATTGAGGCAGTGTGCGCTCGCTGCGATAGCCGAGTGTGTCGAGTAACGCCAACGTGCATGGGCGCAACTGGCCTTTGTCTTTGGCAAATGCGTGAAGTGCTTGCTCAATGTTGTTACGAAGCAGGTTGTCAGCCATGAATCACCAGCCAGGTCACCAGATCAAAATCAGTCTGGGCAGTCACTTGCTCGGCCTGGATAGGCAAAACACCCCCGCGCCCAGATAGCAAATTTCCCACCGCCCGCTTCTTAAACGTGCCCTCAATCGAGGCCACCGCCTTTTTGAGCAAGTCGTTGTAAAAGGTCATCTCCGCGCCGTTTTGGGTCTGTTTGTCGAACACACGGCACAGGTCTTCATGGGCCTGGGTCTTGCCCGCGCACAGCTCGCGCAAAATAGCCAGAATCTGTTTGGGCGCGGCAAAGCCATAGCGCACGGTGCCGTCATCGCGCACATACACCAGGTAATACGGGCTCAGCGGGTTAATCTGCGCGCCGCGCTCGGCCGGCGGTGTTTGCTTCTGGCGCAGGCAATACACCACCCCAGGCGCAATGATGGGTTGGTTGGGGGCCGGCGGCACAACGGCATACAGGCCCAGCGGCGCTGCGCGCAGCGCCGCCTTGTTGCGTTCAATGTAATTCGTCAGCTCAAACCGAAAGTCGTCCAGGGTGAACTCACTCAACGAGACGCCTTGCTCGTTAAAGTCGTCCATGTCCAGCACTTCAGTTCTCAGCCGCAGCAGTTGTTTATCGCGGTAGCGCAGGTCTTCTTTGATCAAATCTTCGATATCGCCCTTGAGCAGGTTGTCCTCGTTGGTCGCGGCAATATCCACCAGCGCCATGCGCGCTTCTACACGGCTCTTCAGCTTCACATAGTGATCCAGGTCTGGGGTGGGCCAGAAGTTCACCAGATGCACGGCCGTATTCAAGCTGCCGATGCGGTCGATACGCCCAAATCGCTGAATAATCCGCACCGGATTCCAGTGAATGTCATAGTTGATCACCAGATCACAATCTTGCAAGTTCTGACCTTCGGAAATGCAGTCGGTGGCAATCAACAGGTCAATCTCGTCGTCCTGCGGCATGCTGCTCAGCTTGTCGCGGCTCTTGCTGATGGGGCTGAAATTGGTGAGGATGCTGGTGTAATCGCCGTTGCCCAGCGTGCTCTGGCAACCATCGCCGCCGGTCACCAGGGCGATGTGAACGTTCAAGCCGCGTGCCCAGGTCTTGAGTGCGCCAAACAGATAGCCGGCGGTGTCGGCAAATGCCGTAAATACCAGCACTTTGCGATTGAGCCGCCCATCCTTGGTCGTGGTTGGCTGTTGCACTTTCTCGGTAATCAGCTGCTTGAGCTCGGCCAATTTGGCATCTCGCGCTGCGTCTATGTTTTGGGCCGAAAGCAATATGGCCCGCAGTTGATTTTTATCTCGCGCCAGATCAGCCAGCCAGGCATCCACATCCAGATGCGCCATCTTGTAAACCAGCTTTTGGCCCACTTCCAGTGCATCTCTCAACTCAGGATCGTCGTCATCGCTCAGGGTCAGCGAATCGAAATCCAAATCAGGGTTTTCGGCGCGATATTGGGTATAGCGGGCAATCCGATTTTCAATCCGGTCAATTTTGGCGATGGTGTTCTGCATTGTCAGTGCAAATGCATACACCGAGCTTTCCAGCCGTTTGAGGAAGTTCACCTTCATCATGCCGATCAGGAAATTCTCGCGGTCGGCCTGGGTAAATCCAGTGATCTTCTTGCTGCCGTAGGTCTCGGCATGTTCGGGCCGCACATACTTCGAGGGCTTAAAAATAGACAGTTGGTATTTGTCAATCTGGGCGCTGAGAATGTCATATGAAGGGAAATGGCGCTTCAGGTCAATCTCTGGATAGATTGAGCGCGGCACCGCGCGATCTGGAAAGCCGCCCATCTGGTTAAAAGAGCTGGCATAGTGCCGTTTAATATGAGCACGGCTGCGCGCAATTGTCAGCTCATCCATCAAAGTAAAGAAACCCGAGCCCAGGTCTTCCAACAGTTCCGACACCCGCCGCGTTCCCTTCTTCTTGGCCCAATTGGTAAAAATCTTCTGTGCGCCTTGCAAAGTCCCTTTGATGCTGGCAATGCCAATCGTCGAGGCAAAGGCGTCATCATTGCCTTCGGTGGCAAAGTAAATCTGGTTACGCAGATCGCCCAGGTTGTTGTTCACCGGCGTGGCCGAGAGCAACAGCACCTTGGTCTTGATGCCCCCTTGAATCACGTCTTGCATCAGCCGCTCGTAACGGCTCTGCCGCACCACGTTGCCGTCTTCGTCGCGCCGGCCCTTGGTGTTGTTACGAAAGTTGTGGCTTTCGTCGATCACCACCAGGTCGTAGTTGCCCCAATTCAGCGTTGCCAGATCAAGCCCATTGCTTTTGCCTGTTTCGCGGCTCAAATCCGTATGCGCCAGCACGTCATATCGAAAGCGGTCTTGCAGCAGCGGGTTGCGCGTGTCGTTGTTGCGATAGAGCGTCCAGTTGTCTTCCAATTTTTTGGGACACAGCACCAGCACACGTTCGTTGCGCAGCTCGAAATATTTGATGACCGCCAGCGCCTCGAATGTCTTGCCGAGGCCCACACTATCGGCCAGGATGCAGCCGTTGTGACGCAGAATTTTGTTAATCGCGCCCTTCACACCATCCTTCTGAAACTCATACAGCATCTTCCAGGTCTCGGTTTCAGTGATGGCAATGCCGTCATCCAGGAGTCCGCTTTGCTGCTGTGCTAAAAAATCCTCAAACAGGTGATATAGCGTCTTGAAGTAGACAAACTCAGGGGAATGATCGCTGTAGAGTTGGGCCAGATAGTCCAGCACGTCCTGCTTCACGTCCGCGACCAGCGCTTTGTCCTGCCACAACTCATCAAACCAGTTTTTCAAGTCGTTTCGATCACGGTCATCACTCACAATCAGGTTCAACTCCACATTACGCTGGGTCTGAGACAACCCCAGTCCGCTCACTGTGAAATTGGAGCTGCCGAAAATGGCACGTTCGATGCCATTGGGTTGAGTAATGTGGTACAGCTTGCCGTGCAAGAATCCTGGATACTTGATCGAGCGAATATCCACACAATCACGAATCCACTCTGCGCACTGTTTGGCCAGCGCGCGCTGGCGCAACTGGTTGCCGACGGCCATCCCCTGATCGGTAATCGCAAACGACTTGGCTTCGGTCTTCTCTGGATCAACCGACTTAATAAATTGCGGGTCGCCAAACAAAAAGTCCAGGTGTGCAATGGAATCCAATTGATCTTTCAATCGGTCATAGGCATAAATCGTGAAATAAGCCGAAACAATCGCCAGTTGAGAGCCGGCCCTGATTTCCTTATGTAAAAAGTCGGCAACCGAACCCCGCAGATAGTTGTCACGAATGCCAGATGAAATTGTTTTTGGGGTTTGGTGTAATGCAGCTTTGTCATCCATTGTGGAAAGTTTTGTATTTGTAGCCGCCAGTGGCTATTGAAGATTGCAATTTATTGTATAGGAAAGAGATAGTCTTCGCCTACACCTTTTTTATGGATTTTTGTTCGAGAGATCTGCGCGCATGTTGGCGATTGGAGCGATTTAGAGCGACATCCAGCTGATTGAGATCATTTATAACTCTCCGATGGCTTGAGTCAAAGCTCAACATCAGGCCGACCTGGAACCTGTGCCAGACTGGTAACTGCCTAGGAATCATGCGGATGAAGTACGGCACTCTACGACCTTGGAACCCTACAATAATGGCATGAGTGAGAACGCGCCGCGCAATGAACAGCCTGATCAGGACAAGCCGACCACGCCTCAGACACCTCGGCCTCCCAAACCACGCGCGGTGAACCACACGCCGCCCAGCCAGCGGCAGGGCTATGTGCCTGGCACTGCTGCGGGCACAGGTGCATCCAAAGCCGCACCCGCCAATGATCCCGAGAAGACCATCGCATTGCCGCGCAGCAAGCCGGTGCCGCCACCGGCCAGCAAACCTGCGCCCACGCCGGCCAAAGAGCCTGTGTCGATTTTGAAGTCGGCCGTGCCACAGCCTAAGCCGGGGATATCGTCGACGTCGAGGTCGTCGTCGACGAATCCGCCCAGCGCGCGCAAACCTGCTCGGCCGCGCAAGCCGACCTTCAGCAGCAAGCTGGCGCGCACGTTCTTCATTGCCTCGGTAGGTGTGTTCGTGCTGTTCTTCGGCGCGCTGCTGGTTGGGGCCGGCGCGTACATCTCGATCGCGCGGCAATTGCCCGAGGTGGGCGAGTTGAAAGCGCGCCAGAGCGTGTTTGCCAGCACCCAGATCTACGACCGCAACGGCGCGCTCATCCTCGAACTGACCGATCCCACCGATGCCAAAGCCGGCCGGCGCACCTTCGTCAAGTTCGACCAGATTAGCGCGTGGATGAAGCAGGCCACGATTGCCACCGAGGACCCCAACTTCTATCGCTACAACGTCGGCTTCGACCCCATCGCCATCATTCGGGTGGTGTATTACATCTTCACCGAGCGCGATGTGGTCAGCGGCGGCAGCACCATTACCCAGCAAGTGGCGCGCAATCTGCTGCTCTCGCCAGAGGAACGCACCAGCCGCAGCCCCATGCGCAAACTGCGCGAGATTATTCTGGCCAACGAGATGGTGCGGCGCTACTCGCGTGACGAAATTCTCGAGATTTATCTGAACGAGAACTATTACGCCAATCAGGCCTACGGCGTCGAGGCGGCCGCTCAAACCTACTTCAATAAACATGCCATAGATTTGAACCTGGCCGAGGCCTCGCTGCTGGCCGGCATTCCACAACTGCCTACGCGTTGGGACCCGGTGACGAACAAGAAGGACACCCAGAGCCGCCAAAACGTGGTGCTCAAGCAGATGCTCCAGGCCGAGTTCATCAAGAGCAGCGATGTGTTGCCGGCGCTGCGCGAGATCGAAGCCAAGGAGTTCAAGCCCTCGGCCACCAACTACTCCACCGTGGCACCCCACTTCATGCAATATGTGCGCGACCAGTTGGACGCCCAGTTTGGCTCGGAAGGGCTGTTTCGCAAGGGGCTGCGCGTCTACACCACCCTGGACATGCGGATTCAAACCATTGCCGAGGAGGCCGTGAAAACCCAGATTGCCGCGCTGGCCGACAAGCATGTGACCAACGGCTCGGCCGTGGTGATGAACCCGCAAACCGGCGAGATTCTGGCCATAGTGGGCAGTGCCGATTTCAACAACACCGACATCGACGGCCAGGTCGATGTGGCGCTGATGTTGCGCCAACCCGGCTCCAGCATCAAACCGTTTACGTATCTGGCCGCCCTGCAAAAAGGGTGGACGCCGGCCACGTTGTATTGGGATATGGCCAAGGGTTACGAGAACCAATACGGCCAGGTGTACACCCCCAAGAATTACGACAACGCCTTTCACGGCCCCATGCTGATGCGCGAGGCGCTGGCCCGCAGCATGAACATCCCGGCCGTGGACACGCTGAATTACGTGGGTGTGCAGGACTTTCTCACCTTCACCAAAAAGTTCGGCATCAACTTCCCCGACAACCCGGCCTACGGTCTGGCCATCACGCTGGGCGGGGCCGATGCGAAACTGATCGAGATGACCGGCGCGTATGCGGTGCTGGCCAACAACGGCCTGCGCGTGCCGTATACGGCCATCAGCAAGGTGGAGAGCGCCGATGGCACGTTTGTGTGCGATTACTTGACGGGAGACGGTGCGTCGCAGACGACGGCGCAGACGACGGCGGGACGGGAGACGGCAGGTGCAAACCCGTCTTCCGTCTGTCGTCCTCCGTCCAAAGAACAGGTGGTTGCGCCGGAGCTGACCTATCTCATCACCAGCATTTTGAGCGACAACAACGCGCGTGCGGCCAGCTTTGGGGCGAACAGCGTGCTCAAACTTTCGCGGCCGGCGGCGGTAAAGACCGGCACCACCAATGACTACCGCGACAACCTGACCCTGGGCTACACGCCGGATTTGGTGGTCGGCGTGTGGGTGGGCAACAGCGACAACAGCGAGATGGAAGGCACTACCGGCGTGACCGGTGCCGCGCCCATCTGGGCCGAGATCATGGAGAAGGCCAGCGAGGGGTTGCCGGTGAAGGACTTCGTGCGGCCGCCCGGCATCATCGAGCGCGAGGTGTGCGCACTTGGTGGTCACCTGCCTTCGCCCAATTGCCCCAAGAAGGTGCGCGAGGTGTTTAACGCCAGCCAGCCACCGTTGCCGGCCGATGAGTTGGTCGAGAAGCAAGTGGAGGCCAAAGACCCCAAGCTGGCCACCCTTGCGCCCACGCCAGTTCCGCCGCCGGCCACCAACAGCGAGATCATCGTCAGCGAGCCGGCCAACGGCACCGTGATCGGCCGTGGTTTATTCAGCATTCGCGGTGTGGTGAATCCAGCCGGCTTCCAACAATATATTGTTGAATATGGCGAAGGCGACAATCCGTCCACCTGGAAGTGGATTAGCGGGCCGCACCTGTCGGCGGTGGTGAATGACCAGCTCACCCAGTGGAGCACCGATGGCTTGCCGGCCGGCCGCTACACCCTTCGCGTGACCGTTCAAACAGCAATGGGGCCGATGATCGGCTACACGCGCTTTGATGTGAATTAGCAGTCTGTCAAAGGAAAGTCTTTACGTAGCCACGTCATTCCCGCGCAGGCGGGAATCCAGAACTAACAATTACGGTTGCGATTGGGTTACGCCTGGATTCCCGCCTGCGCGGGAATGACGGCTTAAATATGCGTGCTAACCTCAGTCACATATTGTCGAAGACAATGGAGTTAGAGGGCAAAATCGGATGACCCAGATGAAACCTGTATTGATCTTCGACGGCGACTGCGGCTTTTGCACCAAAACGGCCAACCTGGTGAAGCAACTGGACACGCACCAACGCATCCGCGTGTTGCCCAACCACACAACCGGCTTGCTGGACGAGGCGGGACTGACCTTTGAGCAGACGCTGGAGGCAGCCTGGTTCGTGGATGAGAAGGGCCGCCAATTTCGGGGCGCGGGCGCGATCAACACGTGTCTGGCCGCCGTGCACGGCATCTTCGAGCCATTGGTGTGGCTGTATGCGCTGCCCGGCATCCGCCAGATCGAAGATACTGTGTATGCATGGGTGGCGCGCAACCGCTACCGCATGCCCGGCAGCACCGCCGCCTGCAAGGTGGAGCCGCCTCACCCGAAGACGCCGTGATTGTCAGGGAGTTCAGATTTGGGACAGAATAAACAGAATGGGGAATTAATAGACATTATTGGGAATAAAGATTTGCCAAGGTAGGGGCGAAGCATTCGCCGCCAAGGTCTATGTTCACTGTAGTTTTGTAGGCGAATGCTTCGCCCCTACGACAACGCGTTTTGTTATTCCCAATAATGTCTAATCTGCATTCTGTTTAATTCTGTTTGATTTCGTTCATTCTGTCCAAAATCCGAGTCTCTCCCCGAATTACTGCATCCGCGGCTGATGCCTCAACTCGCGGCGCACGGCCAGCAGCAGCCCCAGGATGACCACCAACAACACCATTTGCAGACCCCATGCGGCCAGAGCCGATTGTGTGGCCAGCACCGTGCCGACCAGTGATGGCAAAAACAGCGCGCCGGCCGAGCCCGAGCTGGTGAGGATGCTGGCCAGCGGCGTGGCGTGCCTGGGAAAGCGTTGTATGGCGATGGAGATGAGGGTGGGATAGGTTGGCCCCATGCCGGCACCGACCACGAACGCGCCGATCAGCACCAGCGGCAACCCCATCGAGTTGGCACCGGCCGACACTGTGGCCACCAACATCACCGCATAGCCAGCCAATGCCACCAGCAGCACAATCAGCACGAGCGTGGCCGGGGGAACCCGCAGCACGCTGTTCGAGAAATACCGGCTCAACGCCAGTCCCACGTAAAAGGCGCTGGTGGATGCGGCCGCCTGTGCCACTGAAATATTCAATCCCTGCCGGGTAAATTCGGTGGTCCATCCGCTAAACGCCACCTCGCAACCCACATAGACAGCCATGACGGTGCAAATAAGCCAGAACACGCTGTGTCGCATCGGCTCGCGTAGATTCCCTCCCACCGGATGCACGGGCCGCGGCTGGGGCGCGTGGGCTGCTTTTGTTGAGGCTGAGGTCGATGGGGTGCGGGCAGGGATGCCGCCGCGCCACAGAAGCGCACCGATGGTCAACGGCAGCGTCATCACCGCCGCAACCACAAAGGCGATGGTGGCTTCACCAAATTGCTGGTAGCCAAATGACGCCACCAGCGGCGCGGTCAGAGCGCCAATGCCAAAAAAGGCGTTGATCTGATTGAGTTGCCGCGAGCTGTTGGGGCCGGTGCCGAACATGGCGTTGTAACCGACCTGCGTGCCGCTCTGGCTGATGCCGAGCAACACAGCGCTGAGCCACTGCATCGGCAATGCCCGGCCCAACGCAAACATCACCATACTCAATGCGCCCAGCAGCGGGCTGAAAATCAGCATATTGCGCACGCCGATGCGTGGCCCCAACAGGCTGATCAGGGGTGCAGACAACAGATAACCCACTGCCATCGCGGTAAAAATGGTGCCGGTCTGGTCGAGTGAAATTTGCGAATAGTGCGCCAGGGTGTTGAGTCCCGGCCCCAAAACACCTGCCGATACACCCAGGCTGATAAACGCGTAGCAGCCCAGTAAAAAAAGACGTGACGACATGGTTTAAGTTTGTTATAAGTGCGACGCTCGGGCCGCGTATTGATTTGAAGTGTGTTTGCAGATGGGATTGAGTTAGATCGTGTTTAATTAACGGTGGTAACGGGATTGATGGACTTACCGGATATCGCCGGTCGGCACAAAATTCATGCCGGCCACAATTTTCTGGCCTTCAGCCCCCAATACCCAGGCCACAAACTTGCGCAGTTCGCTCTGTGGCTCGCGAGCCGCAATCACATTGAGCGTGCTCACCAAGCGGTAGTTGCCGCTGATCAAGGTATCTGTCGTCGGCAACTGGCCCTCGATCTGCAACGGTTTCACCGTGTTTGGCAGGCTGGGCAACCGCGAGGCCGGGATGTAGCCGATGCCATCGGGTTGCAACGAGACGTAGTTGACGACCGTGTCGCTGGACGGCAACACGATCCCGCTTCGAGTCAGATCAATCTGGCCCATCACCCCTTTATCAAATGCCACCCGCGTGCCATCGCCGTCATCGCGCACCAGCACGGCAATGACACCCCGGCCCTCGATGCCGAAATCGCGCCACTCGCCGCGCACGCCCGAGAAGATATCGCGCACATCCTGCAAGGTCAGGCTGCTGACCGGGTTTTGCGCATTCACAATAATGGCGACCCCATCCAGGGCCAGATCACCCACCCAGAATGCGGCCGCACCCGCAGGCGGCTCGATCAAGCGTGAGGTGGCCACCAGATCAATCTGCCCCGCCACCAGCATTTGCTGAAAGGTCATGGGCTGGGCCGAGACCACCCGCACCGACACATTGCCATCAACAGCAGCGGCGGCATACGCCTCAGCCAGCCGTTGCACCAGCGGCAGCGCCGTATCATCCGCCGCCAGGCGCAATGTCACCGGCACCACCGTCGGTTTGGGAGTCTCGACGCGGCTGCACCCCGCCAGCGCCACGCTGATCAGAAGTGCGACCAGCCAGCCACGAGCCATCTGCATCTCAGCGAACCTCAGGCGCAGGTTTGACCAGATCCACTCCAACCCCATCGGCTGCATCCGTCAGATCAATCGCCTGCAAGACGCCCCAGATCAACGCGGTGGTGCGAGCAGCAACATCAATATCGCAATTGGCGAGGGTGTCGCTGAGTTGGTGCCAGTGTGGCACAGAGGCATCATCGGCGGCATTGCTGGCCGGCAAAGCCGTGAACGCCAGCGTGCGCAGGCCGTGGCGCACGCCCAGGCTGAGTTCGCTATAGGTCGCGCCAACGCTGCGCGTCTGCGCCTGCAACTCAGGGTGAGCGGCCTGCACCTGTTGGGCCAGTTGAAGCAGGCCGGTGTCGCTGGCGGCGAGCTGCAACAACGTCTCGCTTTGCAACATGGTGGGCTGGGTGCCCGGGCCGGCAATGCGATTGATGACGAGGTGAATCGGCCGGGTTGCGCCCGCGAGCACATGCTCGCGCACGTGCAAATGCTCGCGCATGAACGCATCGGCCCCGCTGCCGCCGGCCTCGCCACCGCCGGTGAACACGAGGTGAACCTCATGGTGTTGCAGAGGCGATTGCGCCAACTGTGCCGCCAGCTCCAGACCAGCCGCGATTCCGCTGGCATTATCGTTGGCACCGGGGCTGAAGGGGCTGCGGGCCGCCTGAATCAGCAAGGCAAAGATGAGCAGCACGAATGCACCCGGCACCAGCGCAATCCAACGCAGCGCCTCCAGAGAGGTCACGAACCCCACCCCATACAACACCCACAAGGCCACTAACGAGATCAGACCCAACGGAAGCATGAGCCGAAAAAAGCGCAGGCCGGTGGATGAGCTAAAGAACCAGGGCGTACGATGCGTGTCCAGGTGCGTAGTGATGAGGATGGGCACGTTGAGTTTTGATGGCGATGCCGCCGGTGCTGCGCCCATACCCGAAACAGATGGGAAACGCACAGATACATTCTGGCTGTATTCCGGGCTCAACCACCAGCGTAATGGGTTATCTCGCAAGGTCAGCTCATAGAACAGAGCGGCAATGACCACACCCAGCAACAGCAACGCCGCAAGGGCCATGGCCTGGGCATCGCGCAAGTGCCAGAACAGGAACAGACTGAGCAGCGCCAGACCGGTGGCCAGAATATAGGGCGCGTAAGCCGAGGTGAGGCCGAGAAAATTTTGCTGCTGCGGCGTCAATCCCATCGCCTTCAGTTCGGCCGTCACCAGTTGAGCCGCATGCTCCTCCGCCTCACTGGCACTGCCGCGTTCGGCCATCTTCTCCGATACAAAGGCGATGACATCGTGCAGCCGTTGCTCAACCGTGCCGGCATTTCTGAGCGTAACCAGTGGAATTTCCGGACCCTCGCTCGATGGCTTTAACGCATCAGGATCGAACGCATGATTAACCTGACCTTCAACCTGCCCTTCCTGCCCCTTTGATCCATCGGTGTCATCGCTGGGTGACTGACGTTCAGAGTGCGGTGTAGCCTGATCAGGCACAGGTTCATCCGACGAAGCATCGGACGGGTTGGAGGAGCTGGACGGGCCGATTGACATGATTGCATTATCACCGAAGGCCTGTTCATCTGGCGCAAGGTTCGTGCAAGATATGCCATGTGATGGCGTTTTGAGGCTGTATGTGCGCAGAGTCGCCGCACGATTCTCACCCAACGCGCATCCGCCCTGTTTTCAGGCCTCGCGGCACTGCCTTCAGCGTTGCCCAAGCGTAGAGGAAACGTAGGGTGCGCGTAGAGAAACGAGAAAATAAAATCCTTACACTGCTGCTCAAGAGTTAGGGTGGGACCTCCTCTTCTCCTCCTTTTGGTTTGAGAGTCAGCAGTCGGCGTTGCTGGCTCTCATTGTTTTTCCACTCGTCGTCACGCCGTGATATCGAACCGTGGCGAAAACAAAAACGGATGGCGCGATGCCATCCGTTGATACAACTCTGTTGTAACACCCTTAAAACCTAGCTGAAAGGTTTACTTGGTTGTCAGAGTGCCCTTCATGCCACCGGCGTAGTGGCCGGGGAAGGTGCATAGATAGGTGTAGGCACCGGCTGCCGGCGCGGTGAAAGTGATGGTGTCGCTCTCGCCGCCCTTGATCAATTTGGTGTGCACAATGACGTTGGGATCATCCGCCTTGATCCAACCCGCGGCCTCACCTGCGGCCGTGCCATTGTTCACCACGCTGTCTTCGTTGCCGGCCTTCACCAACACCCAGTTGTGCAAGACCGCAGCCGCCGCGTCAGTCTTGTTGTTGAACTTCAGCGTGACTGGGGCGCCGGCCGGGGCTTCCAAAGTCGGATTCGAGTATTTGAACTCACCCGCACCTGCGGCAGAATCCTCTTCAAACGAAACCGGAGCGGCGGCGGCTGGGACAGCGGTGGGGGTGCTGCTTCCACCACAAGCCGCCAACAAGGCTCCTGAAGCGGCGACGCCGGCGGCGATGCCGGTGGTCTTCAGAAAGCCGCGGCGTGTGACGGTCTGGGTAAGGCTAGGGGTCAAGCGATTCAACATTTGTATTACTCCTCCAATAAAAAAACAATTCTCCAACCCACCTGCCTAACACGACGCATTAAAGATCGCTTTGGTAGCCGGGTCAGAGCACAATATGCCCTAGATTATCAGACTGATGATAATCAGACCAGTGAGATTTAGTGTTTGAATTTGCGAGAATGCACACTAGATCGCGGCAGCGCCCTTTCTAGAATCCAAAACACACCATGTCACACAGAAGCCATTTTTTATCCAGGTCAGACCAAAACGCAAGTCGGAGCCGGCTACGCTGGGTCCTGTTGCTGATCACATTTGCAGCGACGTTGACGCCCATGATCGCCCAGGCCCATGTGAAATGGTTCAGCCAGTTTAGTTTCACCGACCGGCCACGCATGCTGGTAGAGGCCATTACGCCGCTGTTCCTGGGGCTGACGGTGCTGAGCATGGTCGTGATCGGCGCATTGGTGCCGCTGGATCGTGGCCTGCGGAATCTATCGTTTTTCAAACGCATGGAAGCGTGGCTGGACAGCAAAAAGGATGAAAGCACCCTGATCATGCGCATCGCCATGGGCGCGACCTTTTTGCTGGCCTGGCAGGGCGATGCCATGCTGGCGCCGGACTTGAAGCTGGGGCCGTTGGGTGCGCTAGGACCTACGATCGGCTGGATTGAATTTGCACTGGCGCTGTTGCTGATCCTGCCGAAGACCACGCCCCTGGCCGGCCTCGGTTTGCTGGGCCTGTATGGCTACGGCATCGTCCACTATGGCCTCTTCTATATGCTGGACTATGTCCACTTCGCTGGCATCGGCATCTATCTCGCGCTCAGTCAGGTAAACAACTTGCGGCTGCGCGACATTCGGCTGCCGGCGCTATATGCCACGGTCGGGTTCGCACTGAGCTGGGTGGCGCTGGAGAAGATCATCTACCCGGAGTGGGCGCTATATTTGCTGCAACAAAATCCACAGCTGTCCCTGGGGTTGCCGGTGGATTTCTTCCTGCTCAGCGCCGCCTTTGTCGAGTTCAGCCTGGGCTATCTGTTGATCATCTGCCTGTTCGAGCGGCCACTCGCGCTCATCATCACCCTGGTGTTTTTTACGACAACGCTGGTCTTCGGCAAAGTCGAGGTGGTCGGCCACACCGCCCTGCACGCGGCCCTGATCATCTTTTTGCTGAATGGGCCGGGCACGGTTTACCGCGCGCCCATCACCTTTCACCAAAAGCTGCCGCTGCGCACGGCCTTTGCCTCGGTGAACTTCACTGTAATCCTGGCCGTGCTGCTGGTGGTCTACAGCACCGGCGCGTGGAATACCTATCAGCGTTTCACCGCCAGCCTGCCCAAAATCGAAGTGGCCGCAGCAAGCGCAGCAGCGCCCGCAGCAGCGCCCGCGCCCAGCTTGCAGTTGCGTGCCGAAGGGCCACTGCTGTATATCGACCGCGGCAACTATGCTGGCCATGTGCATATTTACGTGGATGGCGACTACATCGCCAGCACCGATGCCGACCGCTATGACTTGAGCGGGTTGCCGGCCGGCACGTACCGCGTGGCCGCCACCCTGCACGACCCCGATCATCGCTTCATCACCGTGAATGGCGAACTGGTTTCGGCGAAGCAGTGGGTGACGGTGAATTAGGCCTATAATTTGAGTCTTATAGACGTTCAGATAAGTAAATCAAAAGTCATCGCTCAAACAGCTTGTTTTTAGGCACTTGGGCGATGTCATGCTACAAATTCAAATCTGAACATCTATAGCTTAAAACCAATCGGCCCAGATCGAGAGGAGTAAGCGGCACCCCACCACAGGGAGCGCAGGCCATAGATTGAGAGCCGGCGCGGGATTGAAGGTGCTGCCGAATGTCGCTCGTGAGCCAGCCTTGCGAATCCAGTAGCAAGATTCGGGTGCGCCCGTTATCGCGTCTTGAGGGTGCGTGTGTCTACTGACACAGGCGAAAATCGGTGGTACCGCGGCAAGCGATTTAAAACGCGCTTCTCGTCCGATTTGAATTTGAACGAATTCAAGTTGTGATCGAGGAGCGCGTTTTTTTATTGACCATTTTCAATTGACTATTGACTATTCATTGACAGGTCAAAAGTGACAACTCTGATGAACGCATTGGAATTTCAAACTAGGACGAAGCAAATGGCCTTGCGTGTGATCAAGGTGGTTGATGCATTACCGCGGTCACGAACGGCAGATGTAATTGGCAGGCAAGTGTTGAGATCTGCCACGTCCGTAGCGGCCAATTACCGCGCCGCATGTATGGCTCAATCGCGAGCCGACATGATTCGCAAATTGAAAATCGTAGAAGAAGAAGCGGATGAAACTGTTTTCTGGTTGGAATTACTTGTTGAATCCGATCTCGTACCCAAACAAAAATTAGAACAGCTAACTCAAGAAGCAAAAGAAATTTTAAAGATGACGATTGCTTCGATTAAGACCCTGAAATCGAAACAGCAAGTTGTGGCAAAAAATCAATAGTCAATCGTCAATAGACAATGGTCAATAAATAAAATGGAACTAGCAAAAGCCTACGACCCCACACAGGTGGAAGATCGCATTTACGCGTTCTGGGAAAAGAACGGCTACTTCAAGCCTGAAACTCAAATCTATCTGGAGCCGGCCGAGCCGCAGTTTGTCATCACCGTGCCGCCGCCCAATGTCACCGGCACGCTGCATATGGGCCACGCGCTCACGGCCGCCACCGAGGACTTGATGACGCGCTATCACCGCATGAAGGGCGCGCGCACGCTGTGGGTGCCCGGCACCGACCACGCCGGCATCGCGACACAAGCCGTGGTGGAGAAAAAACTGGCTCGCGAGGGCAAGGATCGTCGTCAGATGGGTCGCAGCGCGTTCCTGGAGGAGGTCTGGGAGTTCAAGGAATACTCGCACACGATCATCACCAACCAGAGCAAAAAGCTGGGCATGTCGATGGACTGGGAGCGCGAGGCGTTCACCATGGACGAGAACCTCAGCTTTGCCGTGCGCACGGCCTTCAAGCACCTGTATGACAAGGGCCTGATCTACCGCGACACGCGCATGGTGAACTGGGATCCGGTGCAGCTCACTGGCGTCAGTGACCTGGAAGCGATCACTGAGGAGGACGGCGAGGCCGGCCACCTGTGGACGATTCGCTATCCCTTGCAGACGAATCACTGGGAAGGCCCGGCGCAAGATGGCACGCATGAGTGGGGCAGCGGCCAGTGGGCCGAGGGCGCCACGCGCTTCATCACCATCGCGACGACGCGGCCCGAGACCCTGCTGGGCGACACCGCCATCATGGTGAACCCTGACGATGACCGCTACAAGGGGCTGGTCGGCTGCCGCGCCATTCTGCCGGTGTTGGGCCGCTGGACGCCGATCATTGCCGATGAGGCCGTGGAGATGACCTTTGGCACCGGCGCAGTGAAGGTGACGCCCGCCCACGACTTCACCGACTACGAGGTCGGCAAGCGGCATCACCTCACGTTCATCGAAGTGCTCGACGCCAGCGCAAAGATGAACGAGAACGCCGGGCCGTATGCGGGGCTGGATCGCTTCGAGTGCCGCAAGCGCATCGTGGCCGATTTGCAAAAGGAAGGCCTGCTGGTCAAGGTCGAGGACTACCGCGTGCGGCTGGCCCGCGGCGAGCGCAGTGGCGCTGTCATCGAGCCACGCATCTCGTTGCAGTGGTTTTGCGACATGAAGGACATGGGCAAAATGGCCGGCGATGCTGTTCGTGACGGCCGCATCAAGATTGTGCCGGAGCGCTTTGAGAAGGAGTGGTTCCGCTGGCTCGACAACATTCGCGATTGGACCATCTCACGGCAGTTGTGGTGGGGGCATCAGATTCCGGTGTGGCATGTGGAAGGGGAGAAGGCAGAAGTCAAACGACGGACGACGGACGACGGACGACCGGCCGAATATTGCGCGTTGAGTGAGGCGGAGGCTTATGCGACGGCCTTCAAAGATTGGGGGCCGGATGTGACGCTGGTGCAGGATACGGATGTGCTGGACACTTGGTTTTCTTCGGGGTTGTGGCCGTTTAGCACACTGGGCTGGCCCAGGGACACCGAGGATATGCGCAAGTATTACCCCAACACCATGCTTGAAACCGGCTACGACATCCTGTTTTTCTGGGTGGCGCGCATGGTGATGATGGGCCTGGAGCTGACCGGCAAAGCGCCGTTTGACACGGTGTATTTGCACGGCCTCATTCGGCAGGCCGATGGCAAGAAGATGAGCAAGAGCCGGCCCGAGAAGGCCGTGGACCCGCTGGACATGATCGCGGCCTACGGCACCGACGCGTTGCGCTTCTACCTGCTCACGGCCGGCGCGCCGGGCAACGACATCAAGGTGGATGTGCGGGTGGGGCCGGATGGCAAGAAGGCTGTGGACCAGATTGAAGGCGCGCGCAACTTTGCCAACAAGCTGTGGAACGCGGCCCGGTTTGTCATCGGGAAGGTGAGAGAAACAGGGGAAGTGTCGGAAGTGTCTGAGGGTGTCGAAGGTGTCAGCAGTGTCAAGACACCTCCCGACACTTCCGATACCATCGACACCCTCCCGGACGTCTGGATCGCGGCGCGCACGCAACAGGTGGTGGCCGATGTGCGCCGGCTGCTGGACGACTATCAGTACGGCGAGGCCGGCAAGTTGATCTATGAGTTTGTGTGGAATGACTTTTGCGACTGGTATCTGGAGTTGAGCAAGCTGAGCCTGAACGCGCCTCTGCTGCTGCACACGCTCGACACGGCCCTGCGGCTGCTGCATCCGTTCATGCCGTTCGTGACCGAGGAGATCTGGCAGAAGCTAAAAGAGGGCATGCGCGGCCCGGCATTCGACTATCCAGCCCTGATGCTGGCTCCCTTCCCCAAGCCAGATCAATGGTCAATGGTCAATGGTCAATGGTCAATCGAGCAATTCACCGTGGTGCAGGAGGCCATTCGCGCCATCCGCAACATGCGCGCTGAATACAAGGTGGAGCCGAACAAACGCATTCCCGCGCTCATCGGTGCCGGCGTGTGGACCGCGACGTTCACACAAATGAGCGAGGCGATTCAGATGCTGGCCAGGGTGGATGACACGCTGCGTATTGCCGAGCAAGTGGCTGCGCCCAACCAGGCCGTCACACTGGCGCTGGGCGATGTGACGGTGTATTTGCCGATGGCGGGTCTGGTGGATCTGGCCGCCGAGCGCGTCCGTCTACAAACCGAGCTGGGCCAGATCGCGAGCCAGATCGAGAAGATTGAAAAGTTGCTCAACAGCGACTTTGGCAAACGCGCGCCGCCGGCCGTGATCGAAAAAGAGAAAGCGCGATTGGCCGACGCTCACACCAAACAGGCTCAAATTCAAGAGCGGCTGCAAACCTTATAGCACAAGCGTTGTGATGCACAGACGCGCCCGGCAGGCGCGTCTGTGCATCATGTCAATCACATCCGGACTGTCAGTAAGTGCCGGTGACCACGGCCGTGTTGGTGTATTGCCCCAGCGTCGCGAAGTTGCCCTGCGCCGTACCGGTCATTGTGCAGGTGATGACCTGGCCCAGCAGGAAGTTCGGCGTCGGGTTCGGCGCGCAGTGACCGGCCAGATCACCCATCGCGCCGCGTGTGTGTTGCCCACCAGGTTATCCGGCATCATTGAATGATTGCAAGCCAATTTCAGTGATAGGCCTACAATTTCTGTAATATTTAATTATTGATATTTATTTATGGGCACCAAGACTTTTGGCCTAGTAGTCTGTCAAGGCAAAGACTTTACGTTGTCCCGAGGGCGAACCTGAGACTTGATGGAAACGATTCACCTAAGCCGTCATTCCCGCGGAGGCGGGAATCCAGAAGTTTCAACCACGGTCACAATGGGGTTACGCCTGGATTCCCGCCTCCGCGGGAATGACATGGTTACGTAAAGTCTTTGCCTTGACAGGCTACTAGAGACACTCGCTGGTTTCATGTATTACATATATACGGCAATCCACGCAATAACTTTACGTAGGATTTACAATTAGCAATTCCTCATTATGGACACGAAAATGCGATGCATGCGATACAGTGGTGTAGTTCGGGTGTCTTACAGGCTGATTGATGAGAGTGACCCCATTTTTTAGATAGACATCAAATAGATATCAAACAACGAAAAATCTCATCAACCGCATCAAACACAATCTATGAGTCGCAGCATCATCACCACGTTTGGAGCCTGGGTTCGAGCGCGACGCAAATCTTTGCAGTTGTCACAAACCCAACTGGCTGGTTTGATCAGCTACTCTACGATTGCGATTCGTAAACTTGAGGCGGGTGAACGGCAGTGCTCCGAGGAACTTGCTGGGTTGCTGGCCAATGCGCTTGAGGTGCCAGCCCAGCAATTCGCTGCCTTCATGAGTTCGGCACGCACTGGACTTGTGGCTCCCGAACTGCATGGTCTGGAACTTGATCACGCCCCCGAAACCGTAGATGCAAGCACGGACTCCCGCTTCTCATCGCACGGGTTAACCCAGTTCGCTGATCCGGCGACCCCCCTATTTGGCCGCGAGGACGAAATTGCCCAGGTGTTGGAGATGTTGTGGCAGCCCTACACTCGGCTGATCACACTATTGGGTCCGCCTGGAGTGGGCAAATCGCGATTGGGCATGGCGCTATTGGAGCACGCCGATTCGGGTGATTGGCCGGATGGTCAATTCTTCGTACCGCTGGCGACCATCAATCATTCAGCTCTGATTCCCCAGGCCATTGCCGCCGTCATCAGCCTGCAAGAGATCAACGTCCGCAAGTGGCGGGATACCGTGGCCGGCCAGAGTGTGTTTCGATTCATCAAAAACAAGCAGGCCCTGCTGGTGCTGGACAACTTCGAGCATCTTTCAGACGGGGTCGCGTTTATCAGCGAATTGCTGATCGCTGCGCCTTTAGTCAAGGTGATTGTGACCAGTCAGGTGAGTCTGAAGGTGTCCAATGAGCAGGTTTACCGGGTGAATCCCCTGGCCATACCTGAAAGGACCGCCCTCACGCCGCTTGCCGAAATTGCGCAAACACCGGCAGTCAGCCTGTTTGTTGCGCGAGCCAAATCGCGCCGGAACAGCTTTAAACTAACCGAAAGCAATGCCAGCACCGTCGTCGAGCTGTGCCGGCGCCTGGATGGGTTGCCACTGGCCCTGGAGCTGGCCGCTGTAAGGCTGAAACGACAAACCCCACAGGAACTGCTGGCCCAGTTTAGCGCGATGCCACTCCCTTCGCAGTCGCCAGCCGAGCGGTCAATGGCTTTGCAATGGCCTGGTAAAGGGGTGACGGATATGCCCAAACGGCACCAAACCCTGTTTGCCGCACTGACCTGGAGTTACGACCTGCTCACCCCCGAAGCCCAGCTCATGTTTGAACAATTGGGCGTGTGCCGTGGCAGTTTTACGCGTGCCGCGGCCCTGGAGATGACCCATGGATCACTGGCATCGCTGGAATTGCTGGCCGGCCAGAGTCTGATTCAGGTTCAGGTGACATCGGACGATCGCATCCGCCTGAGCATGTTGGAAATCTTTCGCGAGTTTGCGTTGATGAAACTCGAAATGCGGGGCGCAGCCAAGGAGGCTGGCCGTCGGCATGCCACTTATTTTGCAGAGCACTTCAAAGGTCTGGATGCAGGTTTGCAGGGGCCGGCGCACCAGAAATTTTTGGCGTTGATGGAGGCTGATACGCCCAATACGCGCGCGGCATTGCAGTGGTGCATGGATCATGACCCTGTCACTGGGTTCGTCCTGGCCAGAAATCTGATTTATTACTGGTTCATCGCGGGACATCACCCTGAAGGCCGGGCCTGGGTCTTGCAACTGTTGGCGGCCGGCGCAAACCACAGCGCCGTTTCACCTCAGTCTCGGGCCAATCTAGTGTGCCAGGCCGTCTTGTTGAGCCCCGACACACCCGTCGGTGTGCTGGAAAACCATCTGGTTCTGTTTCAAAAACTGAGTGATACCAAGGGCATTGCGCTGGCCAAAATCATGTTGGGCCGGGTTTTGATGAGCAACAAGCCATTCGAGGCCGAACGGCATCTTGTACAGGCCGTTGACGAATCCGATGCGCTGGGTGAAACCTGGCTATCGACCCTCTCGCGCGTGTTTCTGGCCAGTTGCATGCACGCCAGAGCCGATTACGCAGCCAGCGAGAAGGTCCTCAATCAGACGATTCAATTACTCACTCGCTTGCAAGACACCCGTTCATTGGCGCGAATACAAAACCACGTGGGCTGGCTGGCATTTGTGCGGGGCGATTTTGCGAAATCGCGGGTGGTAGAGAGTCTGGCGTTGTCACTCAATCAGCAATACAAAGATATCTACGGCACACTCGAAGCCTTATCCACCCTGGCGTTTGCGACGATTGAGC
>JBBQST010000014.1:0-22676 GCA_038213625.1 Thermoflexales bacterium | reverse complement strand
ATCGCCTGACCCAGTGCCAGACCGCCGTCGTTGGGCGGCACGCGCGAATGGACCAGCACATCGAACCCATGCGCGCGCAACCGCGCCACGGTGCGCCGAAGTAGCAGCAGGTTTTGAAATACCCCGCCACTTAATGCGACCGAGTTGAGTGAGTCTGAAGCGCGCACGTGCAGACACAGCCGCAGCACCAGATCGGCAACTGCATTGTGAAACTTTGCCGCCATGACCGGCATGGCAACCCCAGCAAATACATCCCGCGCGATGGCCTGCAGCACCGGCCCTGAGAGGATGCGCAAATTGGAATCCAACTCGAAGGGATAGGCCGCTTGCACGGCTTCATCGGCCAGCGCCTCCAGCTCAATGGCTGCTTGCGCCTCATATGTCGCGAGTTGTTGCACGCCTATGAGCGCTGCAGCTGCATCGAACAAACGCCCCATGCTGCTGGTGGGGATGCAGTTGATGTGGGCGCGCAGTTGCTGGGCCAGCACGCGTCGCTCAGGGTCAGGGCAGGCCACCACACACGGCAGCGCCTCATCCCACGCCAACCCCGCCGCCCACAGATGCGCCAGTGCTGTGCGATATGGCCTCTTGATGGCCGAGTCACCACCGGGTAACGGCACATAGGCCAGATGCGAAATACGTCGATACGCTGTGTAATCGGCGATGAAAATCTCGCCGCCCCAGATTGCACCATCATCGCCATAGCCGGTGCCATCGAAGCACACGCCGATGACGGGCCGTGCGCCATCGAGGCCGTGTTCGGCCATGAGCGAAGCGATATGGGCGTGGTGATGTTGCACTTGAACCAATGGCAACTCATATTGCTGCGTAAATCTGCGAGCCCAATCTGTGGAGAGATAGCCCGGATGTTTGTCGCACGCGACGATGCGCGGCTCGACGCGAAACAGGTGTTGCAAGTGATCGCGGACCGCATCAAACGTGGCCAGCGTCTCCAGATTTGCCATATCGCCGATGTGCTGGCTCATGAACGCGTGATCGTCACGGGTCAGACACAGCGCGGCCTTGAGCTCGCCGCCGGTGGCCAGCACCGATGTTTGGGCCGCCGGCAGTCGTACTGGAAATGGCGCATAGCCGCGCGAACGCCGGATGGGTAACTCGTGTGCCTCAAACGCGCGCACCACCGAGTCGTCGCACGAAATGTGAATGTCGCGGTTGTGCATCAGGAAAACATCGGCGATTCCCGCCAGTGTCGCCAGAGCCTCCTCGTTGTCTTTGACAATCGGCTCATCGCTCAAATTTCCCGACGTCATCACCAGCGGCGGCATGTCTTCCAGCAATAGGTGGTGCAGCGGTGAATAGGGCAACATCACGCCCAGGGTAGGGTTATGGGGCGCGAGCGCGTCTGGAAGGCGAATCGCCGCATCAAGCCGGCGGCGGAGAATGACAATGGGTCTCTCGCGGCCGGTAAGAAGCGTTGCTTCAGCTTCGCTCACCTCGACGTAATCGCGCACAGTTTCCAGATTGCGCACCATGAGCGCGAAAGGTTTGCCGCCGCGGCCCTTGCGTTCGCGCAGCCGTTGGACCGCCGTGGCGTGGGTTGCATCGCAGGCCAAATGAAACCCGCCGATGCCTTTGACGGCCACAATCAGTCCGTCCCGCAATGCCTGTTGCGCACCGCGAATCGCATCGTCGCGAGCGACAAGGGGTTCGGCTTCGCCCAGGCGCTGCAACCACACGTGCGGGCCACACACAGGGCAGGCAATGGGTTGGGCGTGAAAACGACGATTGTCCGGATCGTGATACTCGCGGGCACAGTTTGCGCACAGGGGGAAGGCCGCCATCGTCGTCAGGGGCCGGTCGTAGGGGATGCCCTTGATGATGGTAAAGCGCGGGCCGCAGTGCGTGCAGTTGATAAACGGATAGCGATAACGTGGGTCGCTCTCCGTAAACATTTCATGCAGGCAATCGTCGCAAACGGCAATGTCGGGCGAGATGAGCGTATTGGCACCGGGCTGGGTTGTGCTTTCGACAATACGAAAGCCGGTCTCGCCGAGCGGCACCTGCACCACTATCTGCACCGATTCGAGGTAGGCCAGCGGCGGCGGGTGCGTGCTCAGTTCATATTGAAATTGCGCCAGGGCCTCGGCCGCGCCCTCAATTTCAATAAACGCACCCGCGCTGTTGTTGCCGACAAAGCCAGCCAGCCCATACTGGTGTGCCAGCCCAAACACGAACGGGCGAAAGCCCACGCCTTGCACCACACCCGTAACAGTTAGCCGAAGCCGCGAGTTCATATTAAGCAGATTTTCAGGGCCGATATGAAGTCATACTCGGCACCGAATGCCGACACAAACAACCCGCCCAACGCCAGTTCAGCGACCTGTAATCCAGTCTTGCCCAGGGGTCTTGTTTTCATTCGTGGCATTCCTTTTGACTAAGTTAGTGACCAGAAGTAAATGCTACATTTCAAAATGATGCCAACTTGAAGTAGGTCAAAGTAAATAGATTAAGCCGTCATTCCCGCGGAGGCGGGAATCCAGGCCTCCCAGTTACGGTCGCGTCGGGGTTACGCCTGGATTCCCGCCTCCGCGGGAATGACGGGGTTAATCAATGACTTCCCTTGGACGATGCACTCACTTAAGGAATTGACGTTTTGAAATGTGGCTATTACTTTTGAGCACTAACTTAGGGTCAGAGCCTTGATCGTTAAGTATTCATTTGAACCGCAACACACAGCCCTGTGTTGCATCACGGGTTATAGCAGAAGCCATGTTCAAAGCCGTCTCAAAACAGATTCGCATAGGCAGATGAGTTGGCAAAAACCTTAAGTTTTTGAAGTTTTCGAACCCATTTCTGCGGCTTCCTATTCCAGCGCATCCAGCAACGCTTTGATGGTGAGATAGACTTCTTCACGCAATTGATCCTGCTCCTCACGCGAGCCATCGATCAGCAAAAAATCCACCACGGCTTTGGGACCGCGCGCGTTTTTGCTGTTGAACCAACTTTGCACATAGCGGGTGGCACTGCGCACTGGTGGCCCGATCAGCAGTGGCTTAAGTTCAGACGCCAGCGAGGCCGGACCATGCTTGTAGTAGCGCGTGATCATGTAGATGTCGTAGGCATCCTTGGGCGCGTGCCGGCCGGCCAGAGCCATCGCCTTCATTGCAAACACAGCGGCGGCACCACTCACCGGGACGTTCAGGATTTTTTTGCCGACGCGAACTTGAATCTGTTCATGCTGCTTCAAGGCCAGATCGTAGTGGCTGGCCAGCCGGCGCATCTGAGCCCGGTTCAGGCCGATGAGATCAATTTGCACCTGGAAGGTGCGAGCGCCGATGGTGATGGGTAGCAGATAACTGTCTGGAAACGGAATCAGATGGTCGTCATCCCACATGCGCGGCCGGCAGCCAATCTGCTCCAATGCTGCCAGTACCTCATCCCGCGTGACCACGGACATGCGTGGCCCATTGAAGACCAAGTCGAGATCGGCCGACCCGATGTGATCGTTGGTGCGGCCGTATTCCTGAAGCAGAAGATACGGCGCCCATCCACCGATGAGCACGAAGTAGTCGCTAAACGGCGTCAATGCTTCGAGCACCTGGCTAAGCGCCAGCAGCGAGGCTTGCCGGGTGGAGAGGGTCACTTGTTTGGACGATGCCATGACAAAGTTGTTGGTTGCTAGTGGTGAGTCATTCGTGGCGAATCACTGCTTGTAAAACATTGACTCACAAGCAATGACTAACAACCATTGACCAACCACTAATGACTTAGAAGCCAATGACCGCCTCGCGAAACATCTCGGCCTGCTCGCGTCCCCGGCGTGGGTCGGCGTAGAGATCGAGGTAGATTTGAATGGGGTGGGCGATTCGGCAGCCGTCGGTGCGAGTGGCCCCGGCCAGCAGGGTTTCATCATCAGTGCGAACTAGGGTGATATTGCCGCGCGACGCCGGAACGAGCTTGAGCGTTTTAGCCAGTGTCTTCAACTGGGCACTGGTTGCCGTCGTGATGATGCTGCTTTCGGCAAAGTTGCCCACGGTCGATAAAAAGGCCGCCCCGACAAAACTGGTCAGCGCGTAGCCGATTGCGTTGTTCTCGAAATATTCAGCCACACGTCGGGCGCTATCTTCGGGCGAGTCGGTGGAGAACAATCGGATGGTTTCAATGGTGACGGGTTGATAAGCATCGCGCCACGCATCCAGAATGCTGGCCCGATTACGTACTTCAATGCCCCCGGTCTTGCCGCGAAAGATGCGCACCCACTCGTTGTCGGCCAGCGTGCGCAGGGCATAGACCACGTTGGACGCGCTCACACCGGCCGCTTTGGCCAGATCCCGCGACACCCAATCCTCGCGCTGCGATGTGAGCAGGATGCGCGCCACTCGCGAGGACTTGCCCGAGAACGGACGCCGTCGGGGTTCATCGTCCACCCGTTTCTTGCGCCCGGTTTGCAAAACGCTTACATCCTCTGTTTCGATGACGACATTGCCGGACAGATCGAAGCAGGCCAAGCCCAACTCGCGACACTTGGTGATGGCATTGGGCGAGAGGTGCGGGGCCAGCAGCGCCGGCCGAAGCAAGCCGTCGGTAGCTTGTTCGCGCAGCATGTGCGGCGCACGCGGTGAATCCATGGCATTGCCGGCCTGGTCGATGAGCAAGGGCGTGCCACGGCTAATGGGCCGGCACCAGATTCGCAGGGTATGGGCGCGGTGAACCAGGGTCAACACCAACTCCGCTTCGACCATCTCGTGCTGCCGAAGTTGAAGTGGGGCAAAGAGATCATCGAACTGAGCCAGGAACTCGTTGCGAAGCAAACTTTCTTTCATGAGAGTCGTGGAGATTGGTTTGGGCCGATGACAGATATAGACCGCGATCACGGGCACTGATTGGGCCGAATTGAAACATTGTAGAGCGACTATAGGAAAATTTAAGCAGAACGTTTGTTTTTATTCCGCTCTAAATTGTGTGATCATTATACATATACTGATCAAATAATGGATAACTTAGAAATATTGGGTCGAGATGAAATAAAATAGAGCGCGGCATGTTTTGACAGTTGTAGACGGATGAGTATAGTGTGCGCGAGGCGTTTGCATGAGTTGTCATGATCGATGAGGGAGCCAGACAATCGGTAAACTTATAGCTCTGGGCAGAGGTGAATGCACAGGACATTCGGGATAAACAGCTAGATGAAACTCTTTCAGCGCGCAAACAAAACCAAGGCAACGCCAGGCGAAGCCGCAGACTCTGATGAAGACGATGACGGCTACATTTCAATGAAGTCCGCTGCGCGACTGTTGGGGGTGTATCCCAATACGGTCGCAGCGTGGTACGACAGCGGCTATATCGATGGCTATGTCACACCAACCGGCCTTCGAAAAATAAAGCGCGCTGCCGTCGAGAAGCTCTTGCGCAACAAACGCAAAGTGAAGTCGTAGCCGGAGTCAATCAACAGGGTGAAGCGTATGTTGTGGAGTAGGGGAGTTTGCCCTCTCTATAAACAAATAAAGCACTCACGGCCTCACAAATCTCTCCAGAAATTGCTTTGAGGAAACCAATATGTATCTAGGACCTTGAGTTACCCAATCTTGAGGTGGGCGTGAACGGTCACTTTGACTTGCCTACCCTCCTGATGCCACACCACTGGAAAAACAAAATCGAGGCTGCGACAACAGCCCCGATTCGTGATTTAACCCATGTGTGCATGTGCTATAGATTGCCACATCTGATCACAAGATCAAACCAGATTGATGTGACTATAGCACACACACACGGGATCGGCAAGGCTTTGCCTACGCTCCGAGCCTGTTTGTTTGTACCGCGTCTGGCAAAGACCTGCGCTTAAGCATGTCTTGTGTGTGAACCCGCTTTACTGATCCCTGCTGTGAAGCAGGCGATGCCGGCAACCTGCTTGCAACGCATTCCTGCGTTGCCTGGCACGTTATCGCTCGCGCTGCAAGTCCTTCTGCCACGCCTGGTCCACGCGCTGAGTTAGTCAGTCTCGCGCTGCCACTTACGGGTCAGAATGGGCCTCGCTGCTCCGACAGCCGCTGTTTCAACAGGGGGTGCTTCAGCCACCGCGCCTGCATTCGCCACGCCTGTTCGCATTGAACTTGTGTTTGATGGCGGCGTGCACGGCGAGGCACGCCGCCACCTGCATCACGGCCGCTATGCCTTTCACGCGGCGGGTGACGCACGTCTGGCACATGCTGGCTACGAGGTGTATCGCAATGCCACCTCGAACCGCGCCGAGTATCTGGCTCTAAAGGGAGCCTTGCGCGGACTGCTAATACAGGCGCGTGAATGTGGTGTGGATCTCCGCACCCTCAAGTTGTGTATTTTTACAGACAGCCAGCTGGTAGCCAGGCAACTACGTGCAGAATGGGCTGTTGAAGATCCTACGCTGCGCACGTTAAATTTGCGCGTGGGCGCACAGCTTCGGCAGGTGGGCTCGTGGCAGATCGAGTGGCGACCACGCCTGGACATTAACGCACGGCTGGCTGAAGCGCCGCAACCTGCACTGCCTCGTCACGCTACACACCTTGCAAAGCCTTTACTTAAGCCACATCAACCCGGCCCGCAACCTGATGCCGCACGACGGCGTGCCGTGGCGCACGATGCCAAACGATTTGCAAAAGCCACACGCAGCGTGCACTCAGCCAATGAACGGGTGGAATTGCAGACCCAGATCGAGCGCACCCGGCTTGATGCTGCCGCCGCCAAACGCGCGCAGACACGTCTGGCGCAACAGTTAGGCGCTACACCGGCCGAACTCACTCGCGCCATCACGCAAGCCGATGACTATCTCGCACGCATTCCCAACACCCAACACAGCCGCGATGATTTGATTGCGCGCTTTGTCGAGATTGAGCGCAAGCAGGCTGCTCGTGCGGCCACAGCCGTTGTCGCGCCAGCACACCCGTCCACGAATCTACCCCATCCTGATCTGGCGCATCAACCGGCCTATGTGGCCATCGTGCACGCGGTCGATGCGCATCTGGCCGAGGTCAACAGTAACCTGAGCCGCCTGGCCCTGATTGAGCATCAGTGGAAAGTGCACTGCCAGCGTGAAGCCCTTAAGCAACAACAACCCTGGCGCAGCATTCGGCGAGCCGATGGGTCGCCGGCGTTTGTAACCGGGAGGCACAACGAGACCCATGTGGTGTCGCAAGCGCAGTTACTGCAACCCGGCCCCAGTGTGCGCTGCTTTCCCGATATGGCTATGGCCGCGTTGCGCGAAAACTGGGCATGTGAGTTCCGGGCATGGGAGATTGCACGGCATCTCGATGCCGCCGGCTCGGGCCAGTTGCTGTATGCCACCCTGCGAGATTTTTTGTGTCAGACCCATGGTGTGTTCACCGTGCGGCGTTTCCAGCAACTGGTGCGCCGGGGCGAGGCTGGCTTCTGGGTGAAGCATTCGCGTTGGGTGCTCAACTCAGTGACGGGTAAGCGACACCGTGAAACCTGGCTGAGACTGAGAGGACAGGCTGATGTGGCGGGCTGGTTGAATCTGTCGCCGCTGCGCATTCATTGTGTGCGAGTGAAGCTGGCCGATTTGTTGCAGGGGATGGGGCGAGCTCATGCGGCTTTATTTACAGCCTTTCACGCAGGCCGGGGCGAGCGGGAGAAACACAATGGGCCGATCAGCCGGGCGACCCTGCGTGATTTGAGCGGCAAAAGTGGCAGCGCTCAACGCACCTATGATCGCGTGATGGGCACGACGGCGCGGGCCAACTATGCCCGCACAGGCATTCCCGCGTCTAGCGCCGGCCTCAACGAATTGGGGCACGCCGCATTGCGCCACGAGGGCGCGGCCTTCGTCGTCAACGACAGCATTTATCGACGCAGACTGGAAGGTCAGTCCGTGTCTCATCCCATTTTTGGACACGGCGCCATCGCCGTGCGGTTACCCAATACATACCGTGCAGACAGCACGCATTTTGAGCGAGCTTGTGCAGGTCGAAAACGTCGCATCAATCAAGGGCTGCATCAGCAGCGCCAGATTGAGCATTCGCAATCAGCAAACCACCTCGTCGGCAAAGGGGGGCGGGGGAACAATTTAGCTGTGTTGCAGCGACGGTATTTCGAGACCCGCCCGCTGGCTCAAAAAGCGTGGGATAAGCGATGTTGCCAGGCCATGCAGTACGAGGCTCGGGCTGCATGGGCGCATCCAAATGCTGCACGGGAGTTGTATCAGGCAGCAGCGCTGTTGCGCCGCCCGACTTACGCGCTTCGGCAGGGTGGAGTGGGTGGTCGGTTGACTGGTTGGAGCCGTGTTGGTATCGGGTTTGCCGAGGAGGTGAATGGACTGGGTTGATACGAGATAACCTTGAATCAAAAACGAAATAAAGTGGGAGGGTTATAGGGGTATAAATACAAAAGAACTCCTGCCTATGCGAATTGTGTTGTAGCCAAGATGCGCGAAAATCCTCGACCGCAATTCCGGCTGCTCTAGCGCGGCAAAATGTCCGCCATGTGGCATCTCTGGCTAGCGCTGCACATCAAAGTAACGTTCTGCACGTGTTGATGATTCATGCAGCCAAGCCATTGGGTACGACAAAAAAGCCTCGCTAATTTATAGCGAGGCTTTTTTGTTTTCTAGATTGAATTTCGTTACTAGCTAGGTTTGGGTGCAAGCACCGGCGGGTTGGCCGAGCCATGCCACGGCACCCCTAACCGGCGGAGCAGGAAGTAGTCTGCGCCGTAGTAACCGGCCACTTTCCAGGCTAGCACCAACACCACTGCCAGAATGAGGAGCAGGCCATTGCTGCTGGCGGTGCCGGCCATGATGAAGTTGAAGTTCATCGCTGCGCCGAAGAATGCGGCTACGCCGACGAAAGCACCGACGATGAGCGCAATGCCGATCAGTAGCTCGCCATAGGCCACCAACTTGGCAAACCAGGTGTAGGAGCCGCTTTCTAGCAAAGCACTGATGAAGCTACGATACCAGTCAAAAGTGATCGGGGGCCTGCCAGTCTCGGGGATTTTAACGGCCGCGGTCCAGAAGCCTTTCAGCGCATCGCCGGTTTGAACCCAGGCAGGGCTGCTGATCTTGTGGAGTGAAGCATCAATCCACTGTGCGCCCAGCCACAGGCGTAGGGGCAACCAAAGCAACGCTGCACGCTTGTCCGAGAACAGGAATTGCGCCAGAGGCGGGTCCTGAATTAACTGGCCTTGAACGGTTTTAACTTGTGACATGATTTTGTCCTCTTAAACCCTGTGATAACTATGAACGTCTCTTTTTTATTTGGAGGCTTCTTGTTTCGTTGGGATTAGATTACCGATATTCTGCGGTAACAGCATCACCGGGCTGACCATGCCGGACTAGTCACCTGGCCATACGACTAATCGTTACACATTAAGACGAGATCTCGACGATGCCATGCTTCACGGCCAGCACCACCGCCTCGATACGATTGCTAACGCCAAGTTTGGACAAAATTGTGCTGACATAGAACTTGATGGTGGCAGTGCTCAGTGACAGGCGCACACCAATATCAGCATTATTCAAGCCAGTCACCATGAGCACCAGCACATCCCGTTCGCGCTGCGTCAGATCGCTCCCCGGCGTGCGTTCCTTATTCACTGCATGGATAAGTGCATCTGCTGCCTCAGGCGCAAGAGTGCGTTTGCCTTCTCGCGCGGTTCGAATGGCTCGCACCAAATCTTCGGAGGATGTATTCTTGATCAGATAGCTGACGGCGCCCGCTTGCAGTGCCTGTTGCACCAGATCGTCGCTGCTGAAGCTGGTCAAGGCAATGATCTTGGCTTGCGGATGCCGTGCACGCAACTTCAAAATGGTGGTCACGCCGTCCATGCGTGGCATCATCAAATCCATCAAAACCACGTCTGGAAGCGTATGTTCATACATCAGCAAGCCTTGTTCCCCATCGGGCGCTTCACCGGCCAGTTCAAAATCTGTCTGCGTTTGCAAAATAGCGGCCAGCCCTCGACGCACCATGGCATGATCGTCCACAATAAGAACGCGCGTGAGTTTGTTTTGCAAATCAGTTCTCGTTTCCATTTAAAAAAAGTAATTGCTTGATCATGTTGGACAGAATGAAAGACTTAACTGGATAAAAATGGGTTTCATCCAGTTGAGCCTGCCCTCTCATTTAAAGATCAGAATTCCAGATGACCAGAATGGTGGTGCCGGTTCCAACCTGACTTTCAATTTGGAGTTGAGCCTCAATTTCATCGGCCCGTTCCTGCATGATGCGCAAACCCAGATGGGTGCCGGCACGGTCTTCAACGACGAATCCGCAGCCATCATCTTCGATGAGCAGAGTGGCCGATTTGGCTTGAATCCCCAGACGAACCGAGGCCGTGTTGGCGCCGCTGTGCTTGACGATGTTGTTCATCGCCTCCTGCCCAATGCGATAGAGCGCGATCTGGACCTCAGCCGGCAATTGAGCTTGCTCCTCAGCTTCAACCGTTATTTGCACACCCGAGCGGCCGGTGGTGGTTTCGGCCAATTGCTTGAGGAGATCACTCAACTTACTGCGAGTCAGCGCGTCTGGACGCAGCTCCAGCAGCAACGTGCGCATTTCGGCCAGGGCATTCCGCGTGAGCTGGCGAATGTCTTGCAAATGGCGCCAGCCTTGAACCTGGTCCTGCGTCCACATCTGAGGGAGTGCATCGGCAATGAGGCTGGCCGAGAACAGGGACTGTGTCACGGCATCGTGCAGCTCGCGCGCCAGCCGGTTGCGTTCGCTCAGCACGGCCAGTTGGGTGGAGGTGGTGCGCAGCTCAGCTTCGTAATGCTTGCGCTCGGCCACATCACGCAAGATCACGGCATAGACACCCTCGCTGGGTAATCGGACGATACCGGCCTCAGCCGGGAACTCATGCCCCTGTTTGTGAAGCCCATAGATCTCGCGCCGTTCGGCCATGCGGCGTGCTATATCCTGCCCTTCGCCAAAGCGGGTGATGTGCACGCCGTGCGCCGCGCGAAAGCGTTCCGGCAAGAGCAGGTTGATGGATTGCCCCAATACGTCTTCGGCACTGTAGCCAAAGATTTGCTCTGCACCCGAGTTGAAATAGATCACCCGATGCTGGTGATCGAGCGCGATAACGGCATCGGATGTGACATCACAGACCTGGGCAATGAGTGTGTCGATGGGAGTGATGGGTGTGACAGGTGTGTTAAATGTGTTTGGCATCGCGCTGAGCACGTGACATCTGTATGTGCGCGCAACTGCCTCGTTTCTAAGTCAACATTACTTGCGCTTCCCGATCATGTTATTGAACGCGCTATTGAATCTGATCCGCAATATCCCTGGCCATCTTCTCTGGATCGGTGGCATAAGCATATTTTTTGAGCAAGCGGCCCTGTTGATCCAGCAAATAGGTGTCTGTCGTGTGGCCCACGGCATACTCGGTCTGGTTGGTGTGGGTGATCTTGCGCTCGAAGCGTGCGCCGTAGGGCGCGGCCACCTGGGCAACCACAAACGCGCGCTCGGTGAGACCGATGAATGCTGGGTCGAATGCGCTGAGGTAGTGCTTTAAAACAGCGGGTGTGTCGCGCTCGCCGTCCACACTGATGAGAACAAACTGAACCTTGTCGGCCTGATCTCCCAACGCAGCCTTGATGCGTTTGAAGTTCACCAACCCTAGCGGGCAGAAGTCTGGACAATGGGTGTATCCAAAAATCATCACCACGGCTTTGCCGCTTAAATTGTTGAGATGGGTGAGGGTGCCATTCTGGTCATACAGCTCAAAGTCTGGCATGACCTGGGCTGGGTTGATCGGCGTGCCAATGGGTTGGGGCCGGTTGACATAGACCAGGCCAAGAAGCGCCGCAAGCCCGATCAGCACAGCCGCGACAAGCGCCAGGGTGCGTTTTGGATGATCAATGGGTTGGATTCGAATCAGGTGCGTCATGGTTGAGCAGCGTGCTAAAAGCAAAGAGCGGTGAGTAAAGAGCGAGTCGCGAAGTTGCCTATGCATCGCTCTCTGCTCACCGCTCATCGCGCTATTTCACGATCATGACCGTGACCATGCCAAACATGCCGGTCGGCATTTCGGCGTGGGTGAGGATGTGGCAGTGAAACGCCCACACGCCCTCGGTATGCGCGGTCACAATCACGTCCCAGCGCTCGCCGGGTGCAATATTCAACGTGTCGCACTTCCAGACCTGCGGCACAGGCCAGCCGTCCTTGGCGATGACTTCCATTTCCAAACCATGCAAGTGCATCGGGTGGATCATGAGGCCTTCGTTGAAGTAGCGAATGCGAACGCGCTCGCCGAGCTTGGCCACAATCGGCTGGGTATCAGGAAATCCCTTGCCGTTGATGGTGAAACCGCCGGCTGTGTCATTCAGCACGAGGTTGTAGTCGCTGTCGTAGGCCGGCTCAGTAGATTTGTCCTTCGGATCGACGATGAATGCACCCAGCAAACCCCGCGTGGTTTGAACCGCCGCGTTATGATGGCTGTGATACATGTGCGAGCCTGAGTTTTTCAAGGTGAACTCGTAGGTGAAGGTGGCGCCCGGCTTGACCACCGGTTGGGTGATAAAGGGCACGCCGTCCACGTTGTTTGGCACTTTGAGACCGTGCCAGTGAATGGCGTGACTCTCAGTCATCTTGTTGGTGAAGTTCACCTTGACCTTATCGCCCTCAGTAACGCGAATCATCGGGCCGGGCACTATGCCGTTGTAGGCCAGCATTTTCAGGGAGTTACCGGCGGTCACTTCCCAGTCAATCTCCTCGGCCGTCAAATCAAACACCTTGACATCGCCTTCCATCTTGGGTTCCAGTTTCCTGCCCCAGAAATCAGGCTGTTTGCCAACGTTGGCTAGAAATGCCTTGACAGCGGCTTCGTGCATCGCATCGGGATCACCCGCTTCGGCGCTGGTGCTATGTGTGCCTGTGCTGGTGGCGGCGGCTGCGGCTGCCGGTGCGGCCACCACACCCGAAGCAGCTTCACCAGCCGGTTTGGGCGTAGAGGTGGGACGCACCTCTGAATCAAGATTGCATGCAGCGAGTCCTGCGCCAATCGTGGCGATACCGGTCAATTTCAAGAAGTTCCTGCGTAGTTTTGACTTGCTATTCATGTTGTGTGTGCTCTTAGAGAAGTTTCTATCTCACACAACAGCCTAGAGAAAAGGTGACCCGTGGCTGACGGGCGCGTGGTTGTACACAAACTAGTCACATGGCCAATACGGATCTGAAATTTGAGACATCAGAAATCAGATATCAGATATCAGATATCAGAACACATTCGTGATTGCTCATATCTGACCTCTGACTTCTGATGTCTTCAATGTGGCCAACCTGAAAGCGCGCGCATGGTGGGCAGATCATCCATTTTGTGAATGAGGTTGAGCAGCAGGGCAGGGCCATAGCCATCTTCACTGAGAACGGCTTTGGACAGCCCGCCCATCTCGATGGACAGGGACACCGTCATGCGTTCGGTGCCGGGCGCGGGATAGACATTCTCCATCTCCAGAAAATTGGGCTGAATCAAGTCCAGCATGAGGTCGGTCACGGCCACCGGATCCAGCACGAGTTGACGGGTGCCCTGCACCACGGCAAAGTCTTCACCCTTATAGGTGAGGGTGCCATCGCCAGCCACGGTGATGGTGTAGTTGGGGCAGGCCCCACACACCCGGCGCAGCCTCATCAGCATCGGCCTGGACGCAGGCACGCCTGGCCACGCAGCATGCGGAGCCGCATGCACACCGAGGGCGAACACGGCGCCGAGGAGAACCATTCCCAGGAGAACGCGGCGCGCTAACAACATGATGGGAAATTATGCACCAGCAGATCAATCAACACTTTTTCCAACATGTATTGAAAAAGTGAACTTAAATTAATCGTCGATTACACAATAGACATTATGCGAAATAGCAGTTTTGCCCCTGCAACTACAGCAAAACTCCTATTTCGCATAACATCTAGTAATTGTCGAGGTCTTTCTTGCACCCCAATGCTTCGCCTCGCTAATTTAAAAAACAAAAAGGCCGGGCATTAGTGCCCGGCCTTTTTGTTTTGCCTTTGAACGCTACAAGTTAAAGACTACAACTGGCGCGAATCAATAGTCGGTGCAGCGCTTCGGCTCTTGTCTTCAGTGATCTCTGAAACATCACCCATTGGTGCCTCATACTGATCGCCGCCCTGGCGGAAGGCTTCGCTGTTCACGCGCGATGCCGCAATGCGCGTCAACAACACATCGGCCCGCTTCTCCTCTTCCAACGTCTCATTCAGCACCTGAACGATCTGGTCCTGGCCCAACAGCTCGGCAAACGTGCGAGCGCTGCCATAGGCGGCCATCTCGTAATGCTCAATTCGCTGTGCTGCCGAGATCAGGGCTGCGTCACGGATGATCGACGGCTCATCTTCACTCAAGAGGTCAGAGCCCTCAGCAATCAAGCCTTCCATGCCCTTGCACTTCTTACCATGCAACGAAATGCCGGCTGCCTCCGCAATCGACTCTAGGCGCGTGACGTGCACTTGGGTCTCTAAAAGATGCTGCTCAAAGGCTTTTTGTAACTGCGGCTCTGTGGCCCCGTGTGCCATTTTGGGCAGCGCGTTTACCAGTTGAGACTCAGCGCTATATAAATCTTTCAATTCGTGCTCAAGCACTTCCTGCATGTTTTTCATATTTTTTCTCCTGGCTCCTTTTGGGCATGGCCCAAGTTTTTGTCGAGCAACTTAAGTGCATTCAGCCTAGACGAGAGTGCACGTGTAAGGTATCAGTCTAATGAAACAATGTTTGTAGGACTATCCTGAATTTCTTTGAAATTAGGACCATGACAGCGCTAGCGTAAGGGAGGAGTGCGCCAATAGCTGACTTATGCCGCCATCGCCAATCGGCTCGATAGTGCATTCATGATGACCTGCAAGCCTGAAGGCGCGTGAGGAATCTCCGGATCGCCAAAAGCCTTTTGGTGCAGCACGAGATCGGCCCATTTTCGGACGGTATCAGCGGGGTTATTCATGCTGATCTGCTGGTGAGGCAGTGCATCCCCACTGAAGACGGTCAACGCCGCTGGCAAGCCTTGTGCCAGTGTCACCACATTCGCATCCAGACACCAGA
This sequence comes from Thermoflexales bacterium, assembly GCA_038213625.1. Taxonomy (GTDB): domain Bacteria; phylum Chloroflexota; class Anaerolineae; order J036; family Brachytrichaceae; genus JANMVQ01. The sequence continues at coordinate 7,679 of JBBQST010000014.1, read as the reverse complement.
TGACCGGCTCGTACACGCTGGCTTCATGAAGCAACTCGGAGAGCAAACGACGCTTGCGCAAAGTGGAATATGGGCTGGGCTGAGCTTGCTGCGCATTTAAATGCTTGGCAGATAGATGCACCATCCACACGCCCCACGGCCCCTGTTGAACACATGCCGCCACGGGTCTCTGTTCAGCCGGCGTATGCGCCGACTGAGTGGCCTTGAGCTGAGAGATTTGAGAAACCGCATCCGGCTCGACGAAGAACACGCGCCAATGCCGGGCCATTTCGGCAAAGGTGGCACCGTAGACGGGTTGGACATCGGCCCAGGATTGACTGGACAGACAGACCACATCCTCGGATTGAATCAGCGCCTGTAGACTGGAGAAACGGTTAAATGGTAAAGCCCCTCGCATGCGACCAGCATGATCGACTTGGGCCGGCTTTTAAATCAGCGTTTGTGAATTTTGTGAAGAGAAAATATCTGACAAGTTTGTCGGACGATTGCCTGCCTCGATAGAGCCTTCGGTCCGCGTAGGCGCTTCGATGAGTTGCTACTCGCGAGCATATCGTATTCATGGTTCGATAGCTGCTCGTGGCGGGCCTGTCCTGCTGGTACTGTAGGAAGAATCGCACCTCGCGCCTATGAAGTGCTGACAGAGACACTGACGGTTGACCTATGCCATCGCAGGCATGAATCAATACAGTGTGATGTTGAGGTCGTGTGGCTCATAAAGCCATGACGGCCACATCATCAACATGCAAGGCAATCGTCTGATTCCAACCACCGCGCTCGTAGGCGGCATGCTGGCCGCGGCGTTCTATGTCGCTCTAGCCCGTCATCGTCAGGCCTATACATTCGCGGGCAAATCCGTCGTGATCACCGGCGGTTCACGGGGTTTGGGTTTGGTGCTGGCGCGCAGGCTGGTCAATGAAGGGGCGCGAGTGGCCTTACTGGCGCGAGATGCAGCCGAGCTGGAGCGAGCCCGGCAGGATCTGTTGGCGCGCGGTGCGGTGGAAGGGCAGGTCTTTGCGATACCGACTGATGTGCGCGACCAGACTTCCATTCAGTCCGCCATCACCCAGGCCGCCGAGGCTTGCGGCGGGATCGACGTGCTCATCAATGCCGCCGGCATTATCAACGCCGGGCCATTGCAGCACATGCAGGTGCGCGATTTTGCGGACACGATGGACACCCACTTTTGGGGCACGCTCTACGCCAGCACGGCGGCCTTGCCGTGGATGCGCAAAAAAGGCCACGGCCGCATCGTCAACATTGCCTCGCTGGCCGGCAAACTGGCCCTGCCGCACATGGGGCCATATTCGGCCAGTAAAGCTGCGGTGGCATCCCTGTCCGAAAGCATGCGCAACGAGCTGGCGGCCGAGAATATTTGCGTGACTGTGGTCTGCCCGGCCACGATGCGCACCGGCTCCCATGTAAACGCCACCTACAAAGGACGTCATCGCCAGGAGTTCACCGGCCTGTCGCTGTTGTCCTCGCTGCCGCTGATCTCGACCGATGCCGGGGTCGCAGCTCGCAAGATTCTTGACGCATGTCGGCATGGCGATGCCATGCTCATCATCCCCAGTGTGTTTGGCGCTTTGCCGGTGTTGAACCTGCTCATGCCGAACCTAGTCAGCCACCTGCTGAGACTGGTCAACCGATTGGAGCCGGCGCCGACCTCGTCCAAAGGCGATGTGTTGCAGGAAGGCTGGGATAGCCTGTCAACTTTGTCGCCCTCAGCGCTTACTGTTTTGGGCGATCAGGCCACGGTCGAGAACAACGGCTTGCGAGGCCATGCGCCGTTGGTCACAGGTGCAGTAACCCCTTCTTCCTAGTTGCCACTCCATTTTGCCGGTTGCCAATTCAAGGAGAATCAATGTCACAGGGAGATCTTGTCAATCTCAGTATTAGCCCTGCGGAAGCGCGTGAACTGCAAAAGGATCCTCGAACTACATTCCTGGATGTGCGCAGTCCCCAAGACTTTACGCAACGCCATATCGTGGGGCAATTAATGTGCCGATCAATCAGGTGGAAGACAGCATTGGCCTGCTGTCCAAAGAGCGCCCGATTATTGTGTATTGCGACATCACGCCGGATGAACGCTCCATCAGCATGCACGTCGCGCAATTACTACGAACCAAAGACTACAACGCGTTCACCATCGCCGGTGGCCTGAATGCCTGGGTGGCCGGTGGCTTTGAAGTTGCGCCAAGTTAGCACCTGAAGCCGTCTTGTCATGAGCGGTGATTTTGTAGGGGCGGGTCTTAGACCTGCCCCCTACAAGCCACCGCAACACACCTCAAATTTCATCCCGTTCATCCTGTCTAAAAAACCCTGCTCAGGAATGTTTGTTTAGAATGTTGCGCGACTATGAAGAACTCTGAGCAGCTCAAACTCGCCTTGGTCGGCTGTGGCGGCATTGCCCACGAACATTGGCGGGGAATCCACGAACACGCAAGCCGAATCCAGGTCACCACGGTCATTGATCCAGACGCGAACCACGCTGCGCAAATGGCCGAGAAAACAGGGGCTCGCCCCTTCGCCACACTCGAAGCCGCGCTGGCCGAGGGTGACTTTGCCGCCGTCGATATCATGCTGCCCCATTACCTGCACGAGCAGGCGGCGGTGAGCGCGTTTGCGGCCGGCAAGCATGTGTTGGTGGAGAAGCCCATGTCGATGACGCTGGACAGTTGTGCCCACATTCTGGCAGCGGCACAGCAGGCTGGCACGGTGTTCATGGTGGCCGAGCAGGCCCAATACTGGCCCGATGCGCTCAAGGTGCAACAGCTCATCCGCGACGGCGTGCTTGGCGACATCGTCACCGTGCGCGCTTTTTTTGGCGGTGCATTGGGCAAACGTGAGGGGCCGAAGCCGTGGCGGTTTTTCAAGGAGCAGGCTGGCGGCGGCATCAGCATGGACGGCGGCGCGCACTGGATTCGCCCTCTGCGCATGTGGCTGGGTGAGGTGGATGAGGTGGTGGCTGTGATTGGCCACCCGCTCGACGAGATGGAGGGCGAGTCCCTGGCCCGCGCGATGTTGCGCTTCAACACCGGCATCGTCGCGCTGTTCGATGCCATGATCCTGAACCCGGGTGCCTATCTGGGGCCCGGCGAGGAATTTCGCGTCACCGGCACGCGCGGCGAAGTGGTCGTTGAACGGGGCATGGAAGGACGCGTGATGCTGTTCAATCAGGATCACCCCAATGGCGAAGTCCTCATGCCCAAAATGGCGGGCCGGCGCGATGCCTTTGGTTACGAACTGCAAGACTTTGCCAGCGCGGTGCTGGATGGCAAACCGCTTGAAGCCAGCCCGGCCTATTCGCTGGGTGAACTGCGCACCGCGCTCGCCATCTACCGCTCAGCAGAAAGCCACCAGTGGGAGAAGGTATGGGCGTGAGGCAAGACTTCAGCAACGCCTGATTATTTCTTTTTGCCGCTGGTCATGTTTAGCGCGATGGCTGCGCGAATGAGGCCTTGCACGCCGGCCGCTTTTGCCTCAATGTCATCGCCCTCGTGGAAGTCGATGGAGCGCATGGCCTTGGAGTCGAGGCCGGCGTTGAACAGGCCGTGTGGATCTGGCACCGAAGCACCCTTAAAGAAATTGAGCTTTACGTGGCTCTTGAAGGCATTGGCCGCGCACACCAGTCCTTTGCGCGTATACACGCCGGTGTCCCATTTCCACTCCTCAACGAGTTCCGAGTCGGCTTCATGGATCAGCGCGCGTAGGCGGGCCAGGGCGGGGCCGCGCCAATCGGTTAGTTCTGCAATCTGACTGTTGATGCGCTGAGACGGCGTCAAGTCGGTTTTTGCTTCGGCTTTTTTCATGCTTCCTCTCTATTTAAACAGAATCAGTCGTTAATTTTTTCGGATTTTAGACAGAATGAACAAAATAGACATTATTGGAAATAAAGATTTGCCAAGGTAGGGGCGAAGCATTCGCCGCCAAAGTCTATGTTCACTGTAGTTTTGTAGGCGAATGCTTCGCCCCTACGACAACGCGTTTTGTTATTCCCAATAATGTCTAATGAAACAGAATGGAAAACTACTTCTGTATTCTATTTAAATTTTGTTCATTCTGTCCAAAATCCCCGACGTCTTCGCCGCAGCATTTGCTACACATTTTTAGTAAGTCAGGCTGCCCAAAACACCTGCGTCGTAAGCGGCCACACTTCGATGGGGCCGTTGTGCGCCTGTGGCATGGTTGAAGCGACCCGAATGGCTTCGTTCAAATCTCGGGCGCTGATGAGATAGAACGCGATGAGCGGCGTGGATGCCGCGGCCCATGGGCCATCGCTGAGGCAGAGCTGGCCATCTTGCACCCGCACCACCGTGGAGGTAGCGCTGCTTTGAAACGCTTCGACGGCGATTAAGTGGCCCTTCTGTCGAAGCACATCGTCATGGGCCTGGCACGCACTTTCGAGAGCCGTGCGCTCGTTGGCCGGCAGGGCATTCCAGCGCCGCTCGTCGCCATAGGCCAAAAACAAATACCGCATGTGTTCCTCCAAATCATAGACATGATCATAGACAGGTTGCTCACATCAGTTAATCGTTTGGCCAAGCTCGAAATCGACAATCGGGATTTCATCGGCGCGAAATTAAATGCGCAAACGCGCGTAGTGCGCTGGACCGTGATGAAGTTTGGGAATTAAATTCGGTAAAAGAAAAACGGCGATCGCGAGTCATGATTGAAAGCGATACCCATATGCCGTCATTCCCGCCTCCGCAGGGAATGACGGCATCAGTTTAGGGACTTCCACTGCGGCTTGTATTCGCCATTTTCCCTTTACCGGTTTTATTTTCTAACTTATATCAGCGCCACTGCGATTTCACTGCGGCCCGAACACCGGCACAATCTCGGACTCGCCATCGCCTACGATTTGCCGGAAGCGTTTGCACCACTCGATGGCCTCTTCGAGCGTGTTGGTCTGGATCACCGCAAAGCCGCCCATCAGTTCCTTGGCTTCGATGAACGGCCCATCGGTCACGGTGAACTTGCCGTCGGCGAGCTTGAGCCGCGTGCCTGTGGGGGCGAGACCGCCGGTGGCAACCACAATGCCGGCCTGCATCGCTTCACCGATGAACTTGCCCATCTCGGCCATGAACTCGGGGGTGGGCGGCGCGCCGTTGGGCTCTGACATGTTGGGATCGTAGACTAGATATTGCATGTTGTTTTTCTCCTTTTGCTTGAGAGCCAGACTTTCACCGGCGGTGCCGGCAAGTGAGCGTTGACTCCAGGGTTGACATTGATTAATCGGTTTGGCGATGTTCGAAATCGACACTAAAACGCGACGAGTTTTGAAATTCTTTTTGATGACAGACGGATACGGATTTTGGACAGAATGGACAAATTGAATGACATCTGCTATTTGTCCATTCTGTCATTCTGTCCAAAATCCGCTTGAAGCAATTGCCTCACATTGCCTCGGCTTCAGTTGGCCAGCCCGGCCATCTGCCGCTCCAAAAACCGGCGCTCCGGCCCCTGTTGGGTCAGGTCCAGCGCGCGTTGGTAGGAGATGCGCGCTTCGTCGGTTTGCCCTAAGCGCCGGCACAGTTCGGCCCGCGCCGCATGTGCCGGGTAATAGTCGGCCAGCTCACCCCGCATCAGAATGTCGTCGATCAGCGCCAGCCCGGCCTGCGCGTCGTCGCGCATGGCCACGGCAATGGCACGGTTCAACTCAACTACCGGCGATGGCGTGATCTGGGCCAGCAACTCATACAAGCCAACAATCTGGGTCCAGTCGGTGCCGGCCACATCTGGTGCGGCTGCATGCACGGATGCGATGGCGGCCTGAAGGGTGTAGCGGCCAAGCTGGGGCACCGACCAAGCCTGCTCCACCAATGCCGTTCCTTGCGCAATCAAATCGCGGTTCCACAACGAGCGATCCTGATCTTCCAGCAGAATCAAATCACCCTCGGCCGACGCTCGCGCGGCTCGGCGGGATTCGTGCAGCAGCATCAGCGCCAGCAAGCCCAGCGCCTCCGGCTCCGGCAACAGCTCGACCAGCAGCCGGCCCAGTCGAATCGCCTCGCCCGAAAGATCCGGCCGCGTCAACGACTCGCCTGATGAGGCGGTGTAGCCCTCGTTGAACACGAGGTAGACCACTTGCAGCACGGCATCCAGCCGCTCGGGTAACTCGGCCCGCGCCGGCACTTGATAGGGAATCTGCGCATCGCGAATTTTGGTTTTGGCGCGCACGATGCGCTGGGCCAGCGTAGACGGCGCAGTGAGGAAGGCATGGGCAATGGCCTCGGTGGTGAGGCCGCACACCTCGCGCAGGGTCAATGCCACGCGCGCGTCGGGTGCCAATGCCGGATGGCAACAGGTGAAGATCAGCCGCAGCCGGTCGTCCTCAACATCCTCTTCAACCCCGCCCACATCATCATGGGTGGCATGCTCAAGCCGCTCGGCCACGTCCTCCAGCGGCGTGTTAAAGCGGGCCCGCCGGCGCAAAATATCGATGGCTTTGAAGCGGCCGGTCGAGACCAGCCATGCGCGCGGGTTGGCCGGCACGCCATCGCGCGGCCATTGCTCCATCGCCACTCGAAAGGCATCGTGCAGCGCATCCTCGGCCAGGTCGAAATCACCCAGCAAGCGAATCAGTGTGGCCAGGATGCGGCGTGATTCGGTTTGGTATATCTCGTCCAGGATGTCTTGCATCAGTTCAATAATAGTAGAGACGCGCCCGCTGGGCCGTCTTCTGCGTCTGCATCGGAATGCATTACGCTGCAATTGAACGAGCTGATCAGGCTACAGCGTAAGTCCTAACATGTGGAATTAGCGTTATAGCCGGCCTGCGCCACAATGCGTCTCATGTCAGACGCACTCCTGCAAGTCCCCCCGATTCTGTCGCGCTTTCAACTGGATGGCCGCGTTGCGCTGGTCACCGGTGCTGCCCAGGGCATCGGCCGCGCATTTGCCCATGCGCTGGGTGAGGCCGGTGCCAAAGTGGCCGTGGTCGATCTCAACACCGCCAAGGCCGAAACCGTGGCCCATGAGCTGGCCCAAAAGCATATCGACGCGCTGCCGCTCACGGCCGATGTCACCCAACCCGATGCCGTGCAAGCCATGGTCGAAGCCATCATTGCAAAATGGGGCCAACTCGATATTGGGGTGAACAACGCCGGCATTGGGATGTGGCGCGATGCTGAAGCCATGACGCTGGAGGAGTGGGATCGCATGATGGCGATCAACCTGCGCGCCGTGTTCCTGTGCTGCCAGGCCGAGGCGCGGGTGATGTTGCCGCGCGGCTACGGCAAGATCATCAATACGGCAAGTATGAGCGGCAGCATCGTCAACACGCCCCAAAATCAGGCCGCCTACAACACCTCCAAGGCCGGCGTCATCCACCTCACCAAAAGCCTGGCCGCCGAGTGGGCTCGCCGCGGCATCCGCGTCAACTGCATCAGCCCCGGCTACACCCGCACCGCCCTGGTCGATGACCTGCTGGCCACCCCCAAAGGCCAGACCGTCGCGCCCACCTGGATGGCCATGACGCCGATGAACCGCATGGCCGAGGTGACGGATTTGCAGGGTGCGCTGGTGTTTCTGGCCAGTGCGGCCGCCGACTTCGTCACCGGCCACGATCTGGTGGTGGATGGTGGCTATTCGGCGTGGTAGGAGAGGGAGACGGGTGGCTGGTTGGGGGTGGCGGCGGGGGTGAGGCCGCCCCCCCAAACCACCCCCCCTCACAAATT
>JBBQST010000013.1:0-22686 GCA_038213625.1 Thermoflexales bacterium | reverse complement strand
ATGCAAAGTTGCCCGCTGACGCAATCTTACGTCTTAAGTTAAACGCTCAAGTCATGTTTTTGACGAATGATCTTAGCAAACGCTGGGTCAATGGCACTTTAGGTCGCATCCGCTCCTTGGAAGATGACGTCATTCATGTTGGAGTTAAAGATGCCAAGGGAAATGAATTTACCTACCCATTAGAGCGAGAAACCTGGCGCAAATATCGTTACCGGTTTAACAAAGAAATTCGGCATATCAGCAAGGAGAAATCTGGAGAATTTACGCAATTCCCATTAGGATTGGCTTGGGCGGTAACGATACACAAAAGTCAAGGGCAGAGTTTTGATAAGCTCATTGTTGATCTTGGCAAAGGGGCCTTTTCCGAGGGGCAAGCATATGTAGGTTTGAGTCGATGTAGATCACTCAATGGACTAAGATTACACAAAGAGGTTAGCCGTGCTGATATAAAAGTCAGCTCTTATGCTCCTCGCTTCAAAGAAAGATTATCGCGGGCAACCAGAAATCCAATGCCATAATTTGCTCCACCATGGCTTTTGCTCACAGCGAATACAAATGTGAATCACGCATCCATCCTAGCTCTATCTCAGCGTGCGACTCTATAATCGCCAGCGAATTAAAACTAAATCGCGGCGCGCGCCCAACCCAGCACCAGCCAGCGAGAAGGAAAGAATGAATGTCTAGTGCAACTACTGCCGATACCGGCAATAAAACCCAAACTCCAACGCCGTCCAAGCCCACATTTGTGAAGGGCCTGGACGGCGTTGTTGCTGTACAGACCGAGATCAGCAGCGTAGACGGCCCCAACAGCACCCTGCTCTATCACGGCATCAACATCAACGAACTGGCCGAATCCGCCAGCTACGAGGAAGTGGCGCATCTGCTCTTGTTGGGCGGATTGCCTGGCAAGAGTGAGCTGGCCGAGTTCAAGATGCAACTGGCCACAAACCGGGACGTGCCCCCGCAGGTGTTTGAATTGCTCAAGCAGTTGCCGGCACACCAGATTCCGATGACCGTGTTGCGCGCGGCCGTTTCGGCGCTGGCGTTCTATGATCCCGAGATCGAGGACATCAGCATCGAGGCCAGCCAGCGCAAGGCCGTGCGGCTGATCGCACAACTGCCTACGCTGACAGCGGCCTACCACGCCATTCGTAACGGCAAAACGCCCATCGCCCCACGCGCCGACCTGAGCCACGCCGCGAACACGCTGTATATGCTCGGGGCCGATTACGAGGACGCAGACCTCGTGAAGGCCATGGATTTGTATTACATCGTGTTGGCCGATCATGGCATGAACGCCAGCACCTTTACCGCGCGCGTCGTGGCCAGCACCCAGGCCGATCTGCACTCGGCCATCACCGCAGCCTATGCCGCGCTGAAAGGGTCGCTGCACGGTGGTGCCAACGAGGCGACCATGATCATGCTCAAAGAGATTGGCGAGCCGGAGAAGGTGGATGCCTGGGTGGATTCGGCCTTTGATCGCAAGCGCAAGATCATGGGCATCGGCCATCGCATTTACAAAAATGGCGATCCGCGGGCTGTGCATTTGAACCAGTGGTCGGAGAAGTTAGGCGAGAAGCTGGGTCAGGTGAAGTGGTATCAGATGAGCCGGATGGTCGAGCAGGCCGTGTTGCGCCATCGCGATCTGCACCCCAATGTCGATTTCTACAGCGCCAGCATGATGTACTACATCGGCATCCCCATCGACCTGTTCACCCCGCTGTTCGCGTGCAGCCGCGCTGCCGGCTGGACCGCCCACATCATCGAGCAATACAAAGACAACGTCCTCATCCGCCCCCAAAGCGAGTATGTGGGGCCGCTGAACCAGCACTACATTCCGGCGTCGGAACACTAGCAGAAGAGTTATTAGTGATTAGTTCTTAGTTGTTAGTCAAAAGAGCGGAATGCACGCTCACCCCTTCAGCAACTAAAAACTAATCACTAACAACTAAGAACTTCTCCCCAACATGCTTCCCATCGAAACGAAACTCCAGGCCATGCTGACGGCGCGGTTGGCGACCGTGATTCGAGCGAGCAGTGCCGAGAAGGCGGTGGGTGCGGCAGACGCGCTCATCAAGGCCGGCTTCAAACTCATCGAGGTGACGATGACGGTGCCGGATGCGTTTGACGCGATCAAGACACTGGCCTCGCGCAATCTCGACGGCATCATCATTGGCGCTGGCACAGTGATGAGCGCGTATGACGCGCGCAAGGCGATTGAGCACGGCGCACAATTTATCGTGTCGCCCAGCTGCGAAACCGACATCGTGCGGCCGTGTCGAGAAGCCGGCGTGGTGGCCATTCCTGCCGGCCTCACCCCCACCGAGATCGTGCAAGCCTGGCGCGTCGGCGCGCATTTTGTGAAGGTGTTTCCAGCGGGCAGCATGGGTGGACCGGCTTACATCAAGGCATTGCGGGGGCCGTTGCCAGATATACCGCTATGGGTCAGCGGCATGGTGTTGGCCCATGAGGCTCAGGCCTATTTCCAGGCCGGCGTGCAACTGATCGGGCTCGGCTCAGAGCTACTGCCGCCAAAACTGGTCGAAGCCGAAGATTGGGATGCCATTGCCGAGCATGCGCGCCGGCTGCGTTTGATGTCCGAAGGCGTGAGCGAAGGCTGAGCGAAAGAAAAAAAAGGCAGAAGGCAAAAGGCAAAAATCGGAGGGAAAGTCCTCTCCCCCTTTCTTCCTTTTGCCTTCTGCCTTTTTACTTTATATTTTTATGAGACTCAATAACAAAGTAGCCCTCATCACCGGCGCGGGTGGCGCGATTGGGCGCGAGGCGGCGCTGCTGTTTGCGCAGGAAGGCGCGAAGGTGGTGGTGGCCGATGTGGTCGACAAGAACGGCGAAGAGACGGTGGGCATGATTCAAGCGGCTGGCGGCGAGGCGGCGTATGTGCGGGCCGATGTCAGCAACCAGGCCAGCGCCAGCGCCATGATCGCGTTTGCCGAGCAGACCTATGGCCAGCTGAATGTGCTGTTCAACAACGCCGGCATCTCACATCCCCAGGACGACGACATTCTGACCACCGACGAGACTATTTGGGATCTGACCCTGGCAATTAATGTGAAGGGCGTGGCGTGGGGCTGCAAATATGGCATCCCGGCCTTGCTGCGGGCCGGTGGCGGCAGCATCATCAACACCGCCTCCTTTGTGGCGATATTGGGCGCGGCCACCTCGCAGATTGCCTACACGGCCAGCAAAGGGGCGGTGCTGTCCATGACCCGCGAGATCGCCAATGAGTTTGCGCGCAAGGGTATTCGGGCCAATGCGCTATGCCCAGGGCCGGTGCGTTCGCAATTGACCGACACCTTTTTGAACACCGAGGCGGCACGCCAGCGCCGGCTGGTTCACATTCCCATGGGCCGGTTTGGGACGGCCAAAGAGATGGCCTACGCCGCATTGTTTTTGGCCAGCGACGAATCCTCGTTCGTCAATGGCGCAACCTTCACGGTGGATGGCGGCATCACCAGTGCTTACGTGACGCCGGAGTAGGATTTTTCACCACACCGTCACCAAGCTTTCACAAAGGGCACGAAGAATATAAATATGTCTTCGTGCCCTTTGTGTTTTTTTCGCGCCTTTGTGGTGAAAAATGGCCACAGTTGTCATACAGCAAGGTATTTGGTCAAAGAAACATGGCAATCGTAGGCCGAGATTCAGCATTCCTCTGTAAAATATAGGTTGACAACCATAAGGGTAAGTGGGCGATGGTAGAGGGGTGCGACATATGAGACGAGCGAATGCGCGGACGGGCAACAACACACAGACTGGCATGGGCGTCTTGGGCCGAATTTTGCTTTCGGCGCTGGGCGTGATCGTGGTGCTGGCAGTGGGTGTTGTGGGCGTGCTGGGGTTCTACCAGCTCAATTACAGCGGCCGGGTTTTTCCCGGTGTCAAACTGGCCGACATGGACCTTGGCGGCATGCGCCCCGAGCAGGTGTTTAATGCCGCGCAAGCCCAGTCCTACTACTATCGTTCGCGTGCACTCACCCTGAAAGTAGGCGAGAGCAAATTTGTGTATCGGCCAGCCGATTTTGGCGTGGGCCTCGACCCGGCCGAAACCGCCCGCCGCGCCATGAGCGTGGGACACGAGGGCGATTGGGCCTTAAAGCTGCGCGAGCAATATCAGGCGTGGTGGAACGGCATCGACATCTCGCCCGTTGTCCTGCTGCAAGACGGCCCGGCCAAAAACGTGCTCAACAAGCTGGCCGAGCGCACCCAACAAAATCCGGTGAATGCCCAGATCGAACTGGAGAACAACACCGCGCGCGAAATCCCTTCGCAAAAAGGCAGCAAGATCGATGTAGAGGCGGCTTTCAGCCAGGTGCGCGCCGCCATTCAAAACGGCCAGAATGTCGAGTTGAACCTGCCCGCCACCGAACTGGTGCCGCAGATTGGTTCTGTGTCCGATGTGGTGGCTCAGGCGGCCAGGATGGTCGGCAACGACCTGATCGTGATGGTGCCCAAGTGGGACGAGCGCGATCAGCCCGTCGGGCCGGTGGAGGCCTTTCGCATCCGCAGCGCCGATCTGCCGCAGTTCATCGTCATCGAGCAGGAAGGCGATAACTATCAAATTCGCTTCAAGCGCGAGAAGATGCGCGGCCTGATTGAGCCGTTGGCCCCGGCTGTGACCCAGGCCAGCAAGAACGCCAAATTCACTTTTGACTTCAATGCAAACCAATTAAAGCTCAGCGAGCCGAGCAAAGTCGGCCGCGAAATCGACATTGAGACGACGCTGGACAACCTGGAAGCCGCCGCGCACAGCGACAACCGACAGGCCATGCTAGCCGTCAAGACCACCCAGCCTGCCATCCCCGAGACGGCCACCGCGCAAGATCTCGGCATCAAAGAATTGCTGGTCTCGGCCACCACCGGCTTCAAGGGCAGTAGTCAGGCTCGCATCGCCAACGTCAAGGTGGCCGCAGCGCGCTTCAACGGCGTTATCGTTCCACCCAAGGGCACCTTCTCGTTCAACGACATCGTCGGCAACATCAGCATCGAGGATGGCTTTGAAGAAGGCTTGGTCATCGTCGGCAACCGCACGATTAAGGGTGTGGGTGGCGGCGTGTGTCAGGTCAGCACCACGATCTACCAGGCCGCGCTCAGGGCCGGCTTCCCCATCGTCGAGCGCTACCCGCACGGCTATCGCGTCAGCTACTACGAGGACAAGGCGTATGGTCTGGGACCCGGCTTCGATGCGACCGTCTATTCGCCGTGGGCCGACTTCAAGTTTGTCAACGACAGCGATGCGAATGTCCTGATCGAAACCGTCTACAACCCGTCCAAGGTCACACTGACCTTTAACCTCTACGGCACCAAGGACGGCCGCGAAGTGACCTTTTCACCCGCCGACATCGCCAATGTGAAGCCGCCTGAGGCCGATATCTACGAGAAGGACACCGACAACGAGGTCCAACCCGGCCAGATCAAGAAGCTTGAGAATGCCGTCAACGGTGCCACGATCACGGCCCAGCGCACGGTTGTTCGCAATGGCGACATCCTGTCGCAGGACACCCTCATCAGCAACTACACCGCCTGGCCCAACCGCTTTAAGTTCGGTGAGGGCGCTACGTTGCCCGAGGGCGCGCAAGTGTTGGACCCGACTGCGCCGGCGCAATAAGCCACCCCAGGGATTAACAATTGGGTTGGTGAGTCACCAATAAAAAAAAGGCCGTGCTGGTTTTAAAAACCAGCACGGCCTTTTTTGATCAGGTGAATCGGTAAGCCTCAACGGCCCTGCAACAAATCCACGGCCTGATTCAACTGCGCATCATCCTCAGCCGTAATCTCTTCCCACGTTCGATCCGCCTTCGTATCGGGTTCCACACCAGTTTGATACCAATTGGCATTCTTCAAACTGAGGTAATCACCACTGGGAATTTGCAGGCGCGCGCCGAGGTTGGGTAGATTGATCGTGTTCAACACGGCCACCCGCGCCTGCGTGGGCTCGCCCACAATCCGCGCCCGGCCAAGGCTCTGCAAGATGCCGGCGAACGCCACCACCTGACCCTGCGTGTTGTTACTCACCAGAATCACCATCGGCACATCCTGTGAGCCAGCAATGCTCTTGCCGGTGATCTCCAGCGCGTTCTTTACCGTGCGAAGTTGCAGATTGGCGACCTTGCCGTTCACAAACAGACTCAGCATATCGGCCATCGGAAATTCGGTGCCACGAATGACGCGCAGGTCCAGCACCAGGCCATCGATCGTGCCGGCATTTTGCAATTCGCGCATGGCGTCGGCCGTGTCGTTGCGCATCTCGAATAGCTGGGTGGGATTGGGGGCGATGTAGGCGATGTTCGTGCCAGGCACAAACTCATACACCATTGGGCTGCTGGGCCGCACCGGCCGGCGGGTCACTGTCACCTCTCGCTCGGGCTGGCCGGGTGTGCGCACGGTCAACACCACCTTACTACCCACTTTGCCGCGCAACTGCGTCACCAGCATGTTGCGATCTTCAAACGTCACGGCATTGCCATCAATGGCCACAATCGAATCGTGCGAGCGCACGCCGGCCCGCTCGGCGGGTGAATCGGGGTAGACGTATAACGCCAGCAAGCGATCCTTGCCTGCTTCGGGCAAACCCACCAGCATGCCAATGCCGGAATAGGTCGCGGTCAGCGGTGCCGTGGGCTGCACCGGTGCTTCTGGCGGCAACAACACCACATCCTCATCCTGCACAGCCGCAATGGTTTCGCTCACCAACTGAATAAAGGTGGCGTCGTCCACGCCCTGGGCAATCTTCTCGCGATTTTGGGTCGCCAGAGTTTGCCACTCCTTACCGACTTTGTCTGCATCGCGGTAAAACTGCTGCAGTGCCGCCACGGCGGTGTCATAGTCCCGCAAATGCGCCTGTGTCTGGGGCGGCAAGTCGATGGGAATAGGTGTGACGCCGCTGGGGGCATTATTGCCACTGAGTCCCAGGCTCTGTCCCACGCGCTGAATCAGCGTCGAGTTACAGGCCGTCAGACCCGTGGTCATCACCACCGCCAGGGTCACGGCCGACAGTCGCTTCAACAATTGTTTCTGGCCCATACTTAAACCACCCTCTGAAGGCACACACCCTTCAATGTCTAGACATCTAGACGTCATCTAGACGTCATCTAAAATCCAACTGAGCTCTGGCCAAATCTCACTCGGTCCCCACCCATTTGCCCAGCAGGGTAAAAATCATCCACAGCAAACCAATCACACCGGCACCCACCAGCAGACACGACAGACCCAGGGCCGCCGCCGAGGTGCCATAGATCGCCCAGATCAGCCCTCCGCCGACAATGACCAACACAAACAAGACCAGCCACAACAGCCGGCGATTAAACTCATCGCGAATCTTACGGTTATCGGTCGGGGCACGAGATTTCACAGCAAACGAAATTATAATCAGTCATCCCGGCACGAGCCGTGGCTTAGAACCTACACAGGGCCTTGAGTCACCGCGTCGGTCCATCCTGTATGTATTGCTTACGCTGCGGCTCCCCCCTGGCACTTTCATTTGTCGAGGGCCGCGACCGTTTCCACTGCCTCGCGTGCGGCTACATCCACTATGAGAATCCCGTGCCCGGTGTGGGCGTGCTCATCGAGCATGACGGCCAGCTCGTCGTCATCCGGCGTGGTCACGAGCCCCACACGGGCGAATGGGCGCTGCCGTCTGGCTTCATCGAGGCGGATGAGACGGTGGAACAGGCCGCCGTGCGCGAGGCGTTTGAAGAGACCAGCCTCGACATTGAACTGATCGAACTGTTTGGCGTGCACTCGTTTCCCGAAGGTCCGCCCCGCAGCGGCATCATCGTGTTCTATCGCGCCCGGCCGCTCGACATCCATCGTATGCAATCCGGCGACGACGCGTCGGAGGTTCAGCTTTTTCGCCCGGATGAATTGCCACCCCTGTGCTTTCGCACCCACCGCGAAGCCGTGGATCGTTGGTTGGTCACGCATGCGTTTGAAACGTCATCGCGACTGCGGCCCACCACGGATTAGTGACCCATGAACCGTCTGCGCGCCATCGCCCTGATCCCGCTCGCATTCCTGCTGATCTTCTTCTGCTATCCGCTCTTCCAGATCGCACGCGAAAGCTTCATCGTCAGCGACATCAGTCAGGGCCGCGGCCTGTTCGCCGTGTTTGGGGATGCCAGCTATTTGCGCATCGCCAGTTTCAGCCTGGGGCAAGCCGCGCTATCCACCGCCCTGACCCTGGCCGCCGGCCTGCCCGCCGCCTACCTGTTCGCGCGCTTCAACTTTCCACTCAAGCCGGTGTGGATGGCCGTGGCCACTGTGCCGTTTGTGATGCCGACCATCGTCGTGGCCGCGGCCTTCAATTCGCTGCTCGGCCCACGCGGCCTGGTCAATTTGGGTTTGCAGCAATTGGGACAGACGCCGATCCAATTCACCGGCACCCTCGGCATCATCCTGCTCGCCCACGTGTTCTTCAACTTTAGCGTCGTCGTCCGCATCGTCGGCAGCTTCTGGGCCGCGCTGGACGACCGGCTGGCCGAGATGGCCGCCTCGCTGGGGGCCAACCGCTGGCAGACATTCTGGCGCGTAACCCTGCCCGTGGCGGCACCGGCTATTGGCGCTGCGGCCGTGCTCACTTTTCTATTTACCTTCACCAGCTTTGGCATTATTTTGTTGCTGGGCGGCGCGCGGTTTAACACGCTCGAAACCGAGATCTACCGGCAAACCTCACAGTCATTGCGGCTTGATGTAGCGGCCTCGCTGGCGTTTGTGCAGCTGCTGATCACGCTCGTGTTGGGCCTGGTCTCCTCGCACCTGCAAGCGCGAGCCAGTGTTTCGCTCGATCTGCAAGCCCAGGCCAGCACCTCCCGGCCCATCAACACCCCGGCGCTCCGGCTCGGGTTTCTGGCGCTGCTGCTGTTCATCATCGTGGTCATTCTCGCCCCGCTGATCTCGCTCGTCAGCCGGTCGCTCAATTTTGATGGCGCACCACTTCGCTTCTATGCCGCCCTCAGCGAAAATCCGCGCGGCTCGGCCTTCTTCGTCTCGCCGCTCATCGCTATTCGAAACTCGCTGGCCTTTGCCAGCCTTACGGCCATTGTGGCCTTGTTGATGGGAGTGCCGCTGGCGTATGTGCTCGGCCAACGGCCCACCCGCTGGACGCGCCTGCTGGATGTGCTGCTGCTGCTGCCGCTCGGCACCAGCGCCGTCACGCTCGGTCTCGGCATGTTCATCACCTTCGACACCCCAATTTTTGGCTTTGACCTGCGCACTTCACCTGTGTTGCTGCCACTGGCCCACACCCTGATTGCGCTGCCGTTTGTGGTGCGCACGCTGCTGCCCTCCGTGCGCGCCATCAGCCAGACCTTGCGCGAGGCCGCGGCCCAACTCGGCGCGACCCCGTTGCAAGTGCTGCGCTGGATTGATCTGCCGCTGATGACCGGCCCACTGTTGGCCGCGGCCGTGTTTGCCTTCGCCACCTCACTCGGCGAATTCGGTGCCTCCCTGCTCATCTCGCGGCCCGATTTCCCCACCATGCCCCTCATCATTAGCGACCTGCTCGGCCGTCCCGGTGCCGCCAACTACGGCCAGGCCATGGCCATGAGCACGCTATTGATGGCGGTGACAACACTGAGTGTTTTGCTGATCGAGCGCGTGGGGGGAAGGCGAGGCGCGATTTTGTAAGCGGTGGTATCGGATCGTACACGTTCACGTCTACGTAATCGTCTACGTAATCGTCTACGTTTACCTGAACGCAGACGTGAACGAATCTCCCCAAACCCTCAACTCTAAGACAACTTTTACCCACCTGCGTTATAGTCCTCGGCATGTCGGACCTGGCAAACTATCCATCCACGTTGCGCGAAGTGCTGGAAATCTTTATCGAAAATCCCACCGATCGCAACGCCATGTTGATTGAATATTCGGATCAATTTACCGGCGTGCCCGAGCGCATTGCCCAGCGGCCCTACCCCGAAGACCATCGTGTGCCGCATTGTGAATCTGAGTCGTATGTGTTCGCCGAGCCCACCGGTGAAAAAGACGGCATGCCCGTGCTCAAGTTTTATTACGCCGTTGAAAATCCCTTCGGCGTTTCGGCGCGCGCGCTCTCATCCATCCTCGACCAGACTTTGAGTGGCCTGCCCGCCAGCGAGATCGCCAAAATGCCCATCGAAGATATTGTGCCGACGCTATATGGCAAAAACGTCAGCATGGGCAAGGGTCAGGGACTGCTGGGTGTGGCCGCCATCACCAAAGCCCTCGCCCAACGCTACGCCAAATCACCGTGAACACTCAGGTGTATGGACAGAATCATTACAGGCGCGCCCATTTAATTTATTTGGGTTCATGCTTGATTTTTCAATTGCGTTTGATTCAGAAGGGATTTTGGACAGGATGACAAAATGAACAAAACACAGTTCTTTTCAGTCTGTCTGATTCTGTAAATTCTGTCATTCTGTCTAAAAATTTCAGGCAGAGTCCGATACGTTATCAGCCATAGTCAGTCCGTCTTTATTCATACGTTGCCCACGGCTCATCGCTCTCTGCTCATCCCAGGCCGCTCGTTTTCATGCTTAATTCCACTGATCGTCTAGAAGTCATCGCCCGAATGCGCACGGCCGTTGACAATGTCATGCAAGTCACCGGCCATGCCTTCGGCGGAGTGCTGCCCGATGGAGTGGTGCCCACACAGGAGGTTCAGGACAACATCGTTCGCCTGTACGGCCGGCTCAAAATGCCCCCTGAACAAGCGTATCGTCCCATTCGCAAGGCTCTGGAGCGATTGGGGTATACCCCGTATCTCGTTGAAAGGCCGGCCGAGCAGCCACTGTCATGGTCCAGCGCCTCATACGAAATTATTGCCCTGCCCGGCGTCATCCCAAAAACCAGACAAAACAGCACACTTAATATTGTTCTCTTTATCGCCACGCTGGTTTCTGTTTTCCTGATCGGCTCGGCCAAAGAAGATGGCATCGATATCCCCGCCGGCCTGATGTATGCCGGCTCACTGCTCAGCATTCTGGTCGCACATGAGGCCGGTCACTATGTGGTCGGCCGACTGCGCGGTGCCGCGGTTTCACTGCCCTACTTCATCCCCTTCCCGTTCAGTATTTTTGGCACCATGGGCGCGGTGATCGTGCAGCGAGAGCCGTTTGAAGACCGGCGCGCCATGCTCGAGATCGGCATCGCTGGACCCATCGCCGGCTTCATCGTCGCATTGCCGCTCTACATGATCGGCCTCACGCTCTCGCCGCTGCAACCCGTGCCGGCCGCAGGCAGCTTCCTGACCCTCGGCGATTCACTGCTCACCCATTTTCTAGGCGTACTTCAATTTGGCTGGCTCAACCCCGCCAACGGCGTCGATGTGTTTTTGCACCCCATCGCCTTCGGCGCGTGGATCGGTCTGTTGCTCACCGGCATCAATCTCATTCCCGCCGGCCAGCTCGATGGCGGCCACATCGCCTCGGCCCTGCTCGGCGGCAAAGCCAAATACCTGTCCTACGCCATGATCGCGGTCATGATTGCGCTGTCCGCGATCTCAACCTCGTGGCTGCTGTGGGCGGTGCTGCTGTTCATCTTCGGCCGAAATCACCCGCCCGCGCTCAACAAAGCCGCCAGACTCGATACCCTGCACTACGGCCTCGGCATCGTCGCCCTGCTCATGCTGCTGCTCGTGTTCGTGCCGCGACCTATTTTTTAGCAATGCCAGCCTTGAATCCTGATGATGATCACTCACAGACCTCACGAAACGCGACCGTGAAATTTGCTAATCGGTGACAAGTCCCAACTCATTACTCGCACCCGACATGTCCCACATTCACCCGAGCTGGCTGGAAATCAACCTCGATGCCCTGGCCTATAACGTCGGCGCCATCAAACACTTCGTCGGCCCCAATGTCGCGCTCAGTGCCGTAGTCAAAGCCAATGCGTATGGACACGGCGCGATCGACATCGCCCGCGCGGCCCTGAACAGCGGCGCCACCCGCCTGTGTGTGGCCTACCTGGGTGAGGCGATTCAGTTGCGCGAGGCTGGCATCACCGCGCCCATACTCGTGTTGGCCTATACGCCTGCCCATGCCATCGCCGAAGCCATTCAACACGATGTAGCCTTCTCCATCAGCGAGCTGGCGCTGGGCCAGGCTGCCTCGCGCGCCGCCGTGGCTCTGCAGAAGCCGGCTCGCGTGCATCTCAAAATCGACACCGGCATGAGCAGGCTGGGTGTGTTGGCGAATGAAGCTGTGCCGTTGATCGAAGCGTTGATCGAGTTGCCCGGCCTGCACCTTGAGGGCATCTTCACCCACTTCAGTTGGGCCGATGGCGACCCCGACTACACCACCCTGCAACTGGGGCGACTGAACACGGTGCTGGCGCAATCGCGCCATCCTGTCACCATCCACGCCGCCAACTCAGCCGCTACGCTCAATCACCCCGAAGCCCATTTCGACCAGGTTCGGCCAGGCATCGCCCTCTACGGCCTCACGCCATTTGCCAGCGGCTGGGGTCAGTTGCCGGTTGATTTACAACCCGTGCTGGCCTGGAAGGCGCAACTCGCTCTGGTCAAAACGCTGCCCGCCGGCACCCCCATCTCCTACGGCAACACCTACACCTGCCAGAGCCAACGCCGCATCGGTGTGGTGCCGGTGGGCTATGCCGATGGGTTTCGCCGCGCCCCCAGGAACTTTGGCTCCGTCCTCATCGAC
Organism: Thermoflexales bacterium; assembly: GCA_038213625.1. Lineage (GTDB taxonomy): Bacteria > Chloroflexota > Anaerolineae > J036 > Brachytrichaceae > JANMVQ01. The sequence continues at coordinate 10,030 of JBBQST010000013.1, read as the reverse complement.
GGCCAACACGCGCCGATCCTCGGCCGGGTGTGCATGGACCAGACCATAGTCGATGTAACCCATATTCCTAACGCGCACACCGACAGCGAAGTCGTCATCATCGGCCAGCAAGGCCAGGCCCGCATTTCAGCCGAGGACGTCGCAACCCAACTTGGCACCATCAACTACGAAGTCACCACCGCCCTCGCCGCCCGATTGCCCCGCATCTTCGTGGAAAAACAATAGAGACGCGTCGTGACGCGTCTCTATGATCTGACTACTGACTACTCTTTACTGGCTACTTTACGCTAGTTGGGCCGCTCGGCCAGCGTCACCGGCAAATCCAGCGATTGACCATCGCGCCACACACTCAGCGTCACAGTGTCGCCGACGTTCGAGCTGCGCGTCAATTGCGCAATCAGGTCGTTGAAGTCCTTCACCGGGCTGCCGTTGATGGCCGTGATGATATCGCCGCCCACCGGCATTTCCACGCCACGCACCACCTTGGTTCCCGTTGCGCCGCGAATACCCGCCCGATCTGACGGCCCATTGTTCACCACTTCACTCACCATCGTGCCCTGCCGCACACCCAGGCCCAGATCATCCACAATTTCGCTCACGCGGAAGTAGTTGTTGGCCTGAATGCCGAGATAGGGATAGCGCACGCGGCCATCGGCCAGAATTGCAGCAGCCACGCGCTTGACCGTGTTGGCCGGCACGACAAAGCCCACACCGCTGTTCGAGCCCGTGCCACTGCCGGTGCTGTTGTCGGTGCGAATGGCCGTGTTCACGCCAATCACCTGGCCACGCGAGTTGATCAGCGGCCCACCCGAATTACCAGGGTTAATCGCCGCATCGGTCTGAATGATCTCGGGGTTGGTGTAGATCGAAGTGCCTGCGCCCTCCGGCAACGTGCGGCCTACCGCGCTCACAATCCCCGTGGTCATGGTGCCTTCCAGGCCAAATGGGTTGCCGATGGCGACCACGCGCATGCCCGGCACCACCTGGTCGCTGTCGCCCATTTCCACTGGGATCAACTGATCAGCCGGCCTGTTCACCTTGATGACGGCCAGATCGCTATAAGGGTCGCGGCCCACGATCTCGGCAGGAACCGACGAGCCATCGGAGAAATTGACATACAACGCATCGGCCTCGGCCACCACATGGTTATTCGTCACAATGTGGCCCTCGGTGTCGAGCACAAAACCAGAGCCGGCACCAGCAGGGCGGGGCTCGTTGCCCTGCACACTTTGCGCAATCGAGATGGACACCACGGATGGATTAACACGCTCATACAAGTTAATCAACACCTCTTCTTCGCCGTCAAACTTGGCCCGGTCGGCCGCAGGCAAAGCGGTGGGGGTGGGATCGGCCTGGGCCTGATTCGCCACGGGCACCGTCTGGCTGGCGGTGTTGCTGCTCTGCGACTGGGTCGACGATTGAGTCGGTGCCTGCCGCGTGCTGCCGACCACCACCGGCGAACGAAAAGAAATGCCCGAACAGGCCGTACTGAGTATGGTGACCGCTGCCAGGGTGGCGGCCAAACCCTTCTTGTTTAATTTTTGTTCCATGTTTTTTCCTTGCTTGCGTATTTACTTACGCACACGGCAACCTGTGATTGGGCTTGCCGGACTTGCTCAAATTCATATACGCGAAAATCAAAGGTATTCCTACCGTTGTCATCCACATTGTCTTACTCGCTCATTAGGTTTGCCACCATCAGCCCAACACTCATTTCCAACGACGCTTTCACCGACACCGTTTTGACATCGTTCGATATCGTTCCGTTGCGCCATCGCGACTTTGTGTCTTCGTGGCCTTTATAATCTTCATCGATCGCGTGAGCGTGACCTGAAATTCGCTTAAACCGCATCTGAAGACCGCATGAACGTTCCGCAACAATCACCGATACCTTCGCCGACGCCGCAATACGCTGACCCTCTTGAACAGCGGGATCCGTGGCGCAGCCTATGGTCGGCGCTGACCAGCGACGCGCTGTTGATCACCCTGTGCAGCATCGTGGGCGTGATGACGCTGTTGTCGTTGCTGTTGCCCCAAGCCCCGGCCAGCGGCACGGCCGATGCATTTGCCTACAGTCAGTGGCAGGTTCAGGCTCAGGCTCAAACAGGCACGTTCTACGAAACCTGGCTCGGCGCGGGCCTATTCAACATCTTTCAGCAAGCCTGGTTGCGTTTACTGATGGCGCTTCTGGCAGCGATGTGTTTTCTGCGTCTGTTTGATGCGGCCGCACGGTTGCGGCTGGCCGGCATGTCCACCCAAATCCTGCGCGATGAGTGGCGGGTGCGTGTCACCGACCGTGCGCCGGCCATTGCCCAACTGGCCGAGCAGTTGCGCGCGCGCCGCTATCGCGTCACCACCAGCCCAGGTGCCAACCCGCCTGGCCCAGACGAAACCGAGGCCTTGCACGCCAACCGCACACCGGTTGCCGAACTGATTTCCATCGCGTTTCACACCGGCCTGTTGGTGCTGCTCACAGGCGCACTGCTGAATGGGTTGCTGGGCTGGCGCGCCAACAGCCGCGCGCTCATCACCGGCGCGCAAACGCCACTGTCGGGCAACATCACCGCCAGCTTGACCGAGAACGAATCCAACTTCGGGGTGGAGCTGGAACCAGGCCGCAGTCAGACCGTGCTGGCGTTGAATCAGACCGTGGTGGCCGACGGCATTGCGCTGGCATTGAAACAGGTGACGCCGGGGTTTCGGGTCAGTGCTACGTCCGTGGGCGACCAGCAGCCACTGACCATTACGCTTTCCAACTACAGCACGCCCGCCACCGATGCCCAGGTGACATTTCTACCCGGCGAGCAGGATAGCTTTTTGTTTGTGCCGCAAGCCAACATGGTGATCCAGCTCTCGCTGCCCGATGCCGTGAGCGGCGGCCTGATCACCGGCACCAATTTTGGCCCGGTGGCGCTTCAAGCGCGGCTGGTGCCCGGGGGCACACTGGTGACGCAAACGCTGCTGGCACCCGAGCTGAGCAGCAGCATCGTCATCAGCAATGTCACCCTCGAACTGGTCCCCAGCAACGGCGCCATCATCGACGCGAGCTACCAGCCGGGCAACCTGCTGTTGTGGGTCGGTCTGGTGCTAGCCGTGCTGGCCGGCATCGGCACCCTGCTCTACCCCATCCAACGCATCGTCGTCCGCCACCACGGCCACTGGACCGAGTTCTACGCCAGCGGTCGCGGCGTGCGCGCAGTCATTGCCGCGTTGCTGAAATAATGGCGTTGGTCTCGTCCGCACCAGATCGTGCACGTGCACGTTTAACGTGACACGTGCACGATCTTCCCGTCCGACACATGCGTCCAACGCCGCAACGCCGCCCTCAGACTAGAACATCCGTTAGAATCAAAGACTATGGAAATTACCTGGTATGGTCAGTCCTGCTTCCGCCTCACTGAGCGGTCCTTGCTCACGGTCGTTACCGATCCCTATGCAAGCAAAAAAGATTCACTCAAGCTCAAAGCGGATGCGGTGACCATTAGCAAAGATGTCCCGGCCCACAACCATGTGGATGCCGTGGTCGGCACACAGCGCGGCGAGGTCCGCGTCATTCGCGGCCCCGGCGAGTATGAGATGGGCGGGGTGTTCATCACCGGTGTGCCGATGAAGCCGGGCAAGAAAGAGGGCGAAAAGTGCACCGTATATGCCTACAACTATGAGGGCGTGAACATCGCGCATCTGGGCGGCCTCACCTTTGTGCCGACCCAGGCCCAGATCGACGCACTCGAAACCGTCGACGTGCTGCTCATTCCCGTCAGCGCCGATGGCAACGGCCTGAGTGCCCAACAAGCCTCCGAAGTCATCAGCATGATCGAGCCCAGTCTGGTCGTGCCCATGGCCTACGACGGTGGCGCCAACTCCGAAAGCCTCGGCAAATTCATCAAGGAAATGGGCCTGACCAATCCCAAAACGCAGGATGCGCTCAAAGTGACCAAGAGCGGCTTGCCCGAGGATACCCAGGTGGTTTTGTTGGAAGTGAAGGAATAGCCGGCGAGTAGACTTGCCAACAGGAGTCCTCATGCAAAAACATCTTCGTCTATGGGTCGGGGCCGTCATATCTGCGGCCATTATGCTGGCTGGCTGCGATGCAGCGACACCCACACCGGCCGCTGCCCCTGCCAGCGGCGCAATCGCCGGTGAGGCCACAGCCGTAGCCAATCCCACGCAGCCGCCAGGCTCGGCCCCCACTCTCACCGTCATCCCAACCGATGATGGCCAGACTGCGGCGCAGAACCTGCAGCAAGCGAAAGAAGCACTGACCCAGCGCAATTTTCCGCTGGCCATTGCTCAGGCGCAGGCGGCGGCGAACAAAGACCCGGCGATGCCCGAGGCACTGTTTGTGTTGGGCAACGCCTATAACCAGACCGCGGCCATGGAAGCCGATCTCAATGCGCGCCAGACTCAGTTGAACCTGGCTGCCGAGGCCTATCTGGCCACCCTCAAGCTCGACCCCAACAATGACGCCGCTCACACCAATTTGGGCACGGTGTATTACCAGACCGGCGAATTCGACAAAGCCGAGGCCGAGGCCCTGGCCGCGTTGAAATTGAAACCCAATGATGCGCGCACGCACTATTTGCTCGGCACCATTTTGTTGCAACGCGATCCCAAGACTCAGCCCGAGTTACTCACTCGCGCGCGCGAGCAGTTTGAGCTGGCGATCCAGAACGAGGCGAATCTAGGTGCCGCCTACATCGGCCTCGCCAATGTCTATCTGTTTCAAAACGATTACCCGAACGCACTCGTGCAAGCTAAAAAGGGTGTCGATTTGATGAGCAGCGCCCCAGATCCCTTTGCATTGTGGGCGCTGGCGCAGGCGCAATGCAACACGGGTGACAAGGCCGGTGGCACCGCCACTGTGCTACAAATTCTGAGCATAGGTGTGCCAGATCCTGTGTTTGTGCAGCAGGTTCAATCACTGGCCGCACAGTGCAAATAAGCTCAATATAGTAGTCAGTAGTCAGTAGTCAGTAGTCAAGACTCTAGAGTCTTGACTTAGGTCCTAAAGTGTTTTAAGCGCTTCATTTTTGTGTTCACACATTCATTATGGTCAAACTGGTCTTCAGTTGGAATATCAAAAGCGAGGAGGAGCCGGCCTACTTCGAGTTCATCGTGCAGGAATTCGCTCCCAAAATCGCCAAAATGGGCGTCCGGCTGACTGAAGCCTGGTACACCATATGGGGCACCGGCCCGCAAATCATCATGCCCGGCATTGCTGCCGACCGAGCCACTTTGAATGCCGCACTGGAAAGTGGCGACTGGTTGGAGCTGGTCGACAAGCTCAATGCATTTGTGGCCGACTACAAACTGCGCATCATGGATTTGGACGTCGACGCGGGCTGATTGCCAACACGTCCGCCCCTCGAAAGTGAAGGCCGCCTCATAGACCTGGTGGGGCGGCCTCGCTGTTTTCCCACTTGTCACGGCCATGTCACGCTCCTGGTGCACCCATGCCCCTGTTAACGGCTTAGCCCATCTGGACAGGTTGCATCACTGGTTCCACTCTACTGAATTGTGTTAGCGCTCACCAATTCTGTAATTCTATGTAAATCACCGGGGCGGCCATGGTCACACGCATTTCATCACAAGCTGGAATTAGCCCGCCGTTCATGAAGCATTCACGCTCATCACCGTTCGCGCTTTTTCACAACCACAACTACAGCGTGCTTTGGCTCACCGAGTTTTTCTCGGAGTTCGCCGTAGCCTTGTCCAATCTCGCCACGACCATTCTCGTGTTCTCAATTTTCATAAAGCGCACCGAGCAATAAATCAAATGCGCTCCAGAATCACCACGGGAATATCGCGGTCGGTGCCCTTCTGATACTCCTCGTATTTTGGGAAGCGATCTGCCATGATCTTCCACAGACGCGGCTTCTCATCCGCCGTGGCGGTGCGGGCACGCGCCGTAAATTTGTCGGCTTGAATTTGCACCCGCACTTCAGGGTTGTCTACCAGATTCAAATACCAGGCCGGATGCGCATCGGCACCACCCTTGGAGGCGACGATGAGATAGCGGTCGCTGTCCTGGCCGTAGTAGAGGGCGGTGCGGCGCAGCTTGCCGGACTTGCGGCCACGCATGGTGAGCAGCAGCGCCGTGACGCCAAACCACTCATGACCTTTGTCGCCATTGGTTTCCTCGTAGCTATGGATGTGCTTGGCCACCCACTCGGTTGGGCTGTCGATGACTTCCTCTTGTGTGTCCATGGCCGTGAGTGTAATCGCTCGGCAAAGGGAATCGTGCACGTGCACGTTTGACATGACACGTGCACGATCTCTCTCTCATCACCCGGCATTGACCATTCGTGCACTCCCGGCTATAAGTCGCCAACTATGTCAACCGCGCGAACCTCCTTTCGAACCCAGCAGTTTCCTGAAAGCATTATTCGCGAGATGACGCGCGTGGCCCTCGGCGTCGGTGCGGTCAATCTCTCGCAAGGCTATCCCGACTTCGCGGCACCGCAAGCCATCAAAGATGCTGCGGCACAGGCGATTGAAGCCGATCACAACCAATATTCAGTCACGTGGGGCATCAAGCCGCTGCGCGATGTGATTGCCCAGCACTACCAGCGCCGTTACGAGCTGGAGGTGCATCCTGACAAAAACGTGGTGGTGTGTTGCGGCGCGACCGAGAGCATGCTGGCCTCGATGCTGGCCGTGGTCAACCCCGGCGACGAAGTCATCTTCTTCGAGCCGTATTACGAAAGCTATATTCCCAACTGCCACATCACCCAGAGCACGCCGCGTTTTGTCTCACTGCGGCCGCCTGATCCAGAGAACCTGTTGCAAGGGCTGGCGGGGCCGGGCGAATGGTGGTTCGATCCGGCCGAGCTGGCCGCGGCCTTCACCCCCAAAACCAAGGTCATCATCATCACCTCGCCGCACAACCCAACCGGCAAAGTGTTTAACCGGGCCGAGTTGGAGGCCATCGCCGCGCTGTGTCAGCAGCACGATGTGATCGCGATCACCGACGAGATTTACGAGTTCATTACGTATGACGGCGCGCAACACATTCCGATTGCGACGCTGCCGGGCATGGCCGACCGCACCATCACCATCAGCGGCATGAGCAAAACCTTTGCCGTGACGGGCTGGCGGCTGGGCTTTGCACTGGCGGCAGAAGATCTGATGACCGCAGTGCGCAAGGCCCACGACTTCATGAGCGTGTGCGCGGCCACGCCGTTGCAATATGCCGCCATCGCCGCGCTCAACCTGCCCGAGGACTACTACGCACAGATGAAGGCCGACTACACCTGGCGGCGCGACTTCATGATCGAGACCCTGCGCGATGTGGGTTTCAAGCCGGTCGTACCGCAGGGTGCCTACTACACCATGACCGACTTCAGTGGCATCGCGGGCGCGCCCGGCAACATGGACGATATTCAATTTGGCCTGTATATGGCCAAAGAGATCGGCGTGGCCTGTGTGCCCGGCTCGCCGTTTTTCTCACGGCCGGAGCAAAGCAAGAACATCGTGCGATTCGCCTTTTGCAAGAAGCCGGAGACCTTGCAGTTGGCGCGCGAACGGCTGCAGAAGTTGAAGGTGTAGAAATGCGATATGTCTATGTTGGTTATTGGCATGGGCATTGTCGCCATCGTCTTGCTGGTGGCGGCTTTGGCCTCGGGCATCATCAAGCGCACGCCCATCATGAGTGAAAACCAAAAACAACGCGTTCGCCAAATTTGTCTGGCATTGCCCGCGGCAATGGAGAAACTCTCGCACGGCGAGCCTACCTTTTTCGTCGGCAAAAAAGTCTTTGCCATGTTCGCCAACAATCATCACCATGATGGGCATGTGGCAGTGTGGGTGCCCGTGCCGGCGGGGCTGCAAAGGGTGCTGATCGAAAACACGCCGGGCACGTTCTTCAAGCCGCCGTACATGGGTGTGCGCGGCTGGGTCGGCATCGAGCTCAATCAAATTAGCGATGACGATTTAGCATCTCACTTGCGCGAAGCATGGAGCCTGATTGCGCCGAAAAAGGTGCTCACGGCCTATCGTGCGTCGCAAAACGTATTCTCAACATCAGACAGAGTCGATCAGTAAAAGTGCAAAAATCCCGCTTTATAAAAATACTCCACTGCAAAATACATCAGCCCACCTTCCGATATAATCCCGATGTCCTTAACATCCGCCACGACACGGATTCATCGGCACACAACAATCCCACAGATGTCCGCGCGACCCGAGTCCGGCATCCGCAGGTGTCTGTGTTGCAGATGAATCCGTTTTTGTTTTTCGGTGGACGCGAATCCGCGCTAAGGAATGCCAATCACAAGACCACAAGGAGTCAGGAGAAACAGTATGAAGTCGTATGCCTTTAAGACCGTAACGGCCCTTGCCGCGCTGAGCATCATTTTGGCCGCCTGCGCAGTGCCCCAACCCACCCCAGCCCCAACCACCGCACCGGCCGCCGCTGAGCCCACGGCCGCCCCCGCAGCCACGGCGGCAACCACCGACGCCACAGCGGAGCCAGCAGTGGAAGCCACCGCTGCGATGACCACGACAGAAGCCATGACGGCGACTGAAGCGATGACCGAAGCCACCAGCATGGCCGACTTCACCGTCGGCTTCATCCTGGTTGGGCCGGCCAACGACAAAGGCTGGAGCGAGGCGCACGTGGCCGGCAGTGAGTATGTCACCGCCAAGATGCCCAATGTCAAATTCGAGATCGTCGACAAGGTGAATCCGGCCGACCGCCCCAACGTGAAGGGCTCGCAAGTGGCCGACGACCTGATTGCCAAAGGCGCGAAGATGATCGTCTTTACGTCCGACGACTTCAAAGACGATGCAATTGAAACTGCCAAGAAGCACCCCGAGATCACCGTCATCCATTCGTCTGGCGACTCGGCCTGGAAGGATGGCAAGAACTTTAATGACCTGCCAAACCTGGGCAATCTGATGCCGCGCATGGAGCCGGGCTGGATGATTGCGGGTTGCGCCGCTGCGCTGGGCACCCAAACTGGCAAGATCGGCAACCTTGGCCCGCTCATCAACGACGAGACGCGCCGGTATGCCTCGGCCGCTTATCTGGGCGCCAAGTATTGCTGGGAGAACTATCTCAAGAAAGACCCCGCCGCGTTGACTTTTAAAGTCACCTGGATTGGCTTCTGGTTCAACATCCCGGGTGTGACACTGGACCCGACCAAGGTCGCTGATGACTTCTACAACGGCGGTTTCGACGTGGTGATGAACGCGATCGACACGCCCGAAGCTGCGATCCAGGCCAAGAAGGCCGCCGACGCGGGCAAGGCCGTGAAGTTCGTGCACTACGACTACAAGGGCGGCTGCGATGTGGCGCCCGATCTGTGCATGGGTGTGAACTATTACAACTGGGGTCCAGGCTATGCCGAGATCATCAAGCAAGTTGAAGCTGGCACCTACACCAGCACCTTCACCTGGGCGCCGGCCGACTGGGCCGATCTGAACAACGCCGACACTTCAGCCATTGGCTTCCTCAAGGGCAATGCGCTGGGCGACAACGGCAAGTTCATCGACGAGTTCATTAAGGGCCTGGGCGATGGCAGCATCAACCTCTACAAGGGACCGTTGAACTTCCAGGATGGCACGCCGTTCCTGAAGGATGGCGAGGTCGCCACCGATCTACAGATTTGGTACATGCCGCAGTTGGTGGAAGGCATGGAAGGCGCAAGCGCGGCCAGCAACTAACTCAGACTTCTGGACAGCATGAAAAAGGTTAACAAAATCGAGACACATTCCATCCTGATAATTTTGTTGATCCTGTCTGAAATCAGATATTAAGCGAACGCGTATTGGGGCAGGTCATGTAATTGATCTGCCCTTTTTTGATGCAAGTTGCATCGATTCGGCAGGTTGGTATTTTGTCATCGATATGAAAGTTGAACTACTCCACATTCACAAGCACTTTGGGCCGCGCGAGGCCGGCGTGCGCGCCAACGATGATGTGTCGATGACGGTTGAGGCCGGCACTATTCATGGCTTGCTGGGCGAGAACGGTGCCGGCAAAAGCACGCTGGTCAAGATGCTCAGCGGCTTTATCACCCGCGACAGC
>JBBQST010000012.1:0-22818 GCA_038213625.1 Thermoflexales bacterium | reverse complement strand
GGACAGCAACAACAACGGCTTGTTGGTGAACACGCCGGCGCGGAACAGCGAGTCGTTGCCAGAGCGAATGCCCAGCGCCTGCCAGACCTGACAGAATGCCAGCGTCGTAAACATCATGGTCTGCCAGTCGGCGTTGCCGGCAAAAAAGTGCAGCGCGCCCATGCCCAGCGAGATGATGCCGATGACCAGGCCATATCGAATGATTTGACCCCCCACGCCGTCGCTGAAGATGCTGGTTTTGGGCGATAAGGGCTTGCGCAGCATCACATTGCGCTCGGCCGGCTCCACGCCCAGGCCGATGCCGAGCAGGCCATCCGTCAGCAGGTTCAGCCACAACAATTGCAGCGGCTGCAGTGGCGCGGCCATGCCCAGCAGCACACCGCCAACCATGACGATGACCTTGCCGATGTTGCCGCCGATGCTGAATTTGATGAACTTGCGCAGGTTGTCATAGATCACCCGGCCCTCTTCCACCGCAGCCACGATGGTCGAAAAGTTATCGTCGCGCAGCACCATATTGGCGGCCTCTTTGGACACGTCGGTGCCGGTGATGCCCATCGCCACGCCGATGTCGGCCTGTTTGAGCGCGGGCGCATCGTTCACGCCGTCGCCGGTCATGGCGGTGATGTGGCCGCGCCGCTGCAACGCCTTCACGATGCGCAGCTTGTGCTCGGGCGATACGCGCGCATAGACCGACACGTCATCGACCATGGCCTCCAGCTCGGCGTCGCTCAGTTTGCCTAACTCGATCCCGGTCAGAACCTTGCTCTGCGGCGTGGCAATGCCCAGCTCTTTGGCAATGTGGAAGGCCGTGAGCGGGTGGTCGCCCGTGATCATGACCGGCCGTATGCCAGCCCGTTTGCACGTCGCCACGGCCGCTTTCACCTCGGCGCGGGGCGGGTCGATGATGCCGACGAAGCCGATGAAGCTCAGATCGTTCTCGACTGGCTGGGTGTCATCGCTGGCGCGGAAGGCCACTCCCAGCACGCGCATGCCGTTCTCGGCCAGCGAGCGGTTGGCGTCTTCGATGCGAGTTCGCAGCTTCGGAGTCAGCGGCTCATTGTGTCCATCGAGCCAGACATGCGAGGCCACATCCAGCAACCCGTCGACAGAGCCTTTGGTAAACGAAATGTAGCGCGCATTGGGAGCGATGGAATTGACCAGCTCCCGCACCGGCAACTGTTGACTATTGGCTATGTCGTGCACCGTGGTCATGCGCTTGCGGTCAGAGTCAAATGGCATTTCAGCCACCCGGGGTTTGCGCTCATCCAGCTTGGATTTGATGAGGCCAAACTTGGCAGCAGCCACCACCAGCGCACCTTCCGTAGGGTCGCCGATTGCATGATATTTGCCGTTACGAGCATCGTCTTCGACCAGTTGGGCATCGTTGCACAGCGCGCCGCCGATCAACAACATGCGGATGGAGCCTTCGGGGGTTTCGGGGTTGAGCGCGGCCACATCGAACCTGGCCGAGCCCGCATCCGTGGTCTCCTCGTTCACCTCAATGCGATGGCCGGCCACGTCCAGCACGGTCACGGTCATGCGGTTCTCGGTGAGTGTGCCGGTTTTGTCCGAACAGATGACGGTGACAGAGCCCAGCGTTTCCACGGCTGGCAAACGGCGAATGAGGGCGTTGCGGGCCAGCATGCGTTGCGCGCCCAGGGCCAGGGTGATGGTGACGACGGCCGGTAAGCCCTCTGGCACGACGGCCACGGCAATGCTGACGCCGACCAGCAGCATGTCCACCAACGTCTCACCGCGCAGCACGCCCAGCACAGCCACCACCGCGGCCACAATCACACCGGCGATGGCCAGCAGCTTGCCGACCTGATCGAGCCGGCGTTGCAGCGGCGTCATTTCGTCCTTTGCGCTTTGCAATAGCCCGGCAATTTTGCCCAGCTCGGTCTTCATGCCGGTGGCCACGACGAGCGCGACACCCCGGCCATAGGTCACGACCGTGCCCATGTAGGCCATGTTGAACCGGTCGCCCAGCGGCAGATCGTCACCATCCAGTTTGGCGACTTGCTTCTCGATGGCCTCGGCTTCACCCGTGAGCGCCGACTCCTGAATGCGCAGGTTGATGCTGGCCAGCAGGCGCAAGTCGGCCGAGACCACATTGCCGGCCTCCAGCAGCACCACATCACCCGGCACCAACGTGCGGGCGGATACCTCCTGCACCTGGCCGTTGCGGCGCACGCGCACATTGGGCACCGCCAATTTTTTTAAGGCCGCCATGGCCCGCTCGGCGCGGTATTCCTGGATGAAGCCCAGAATTGCAAACAGCACCACGATGGCCAGAATGGCGATGGCCTCCTGCCACTTGCCGAGGAAACCCGAGACCAATGCGGCGGCGATGAGGATGAGCACCATGGTGGCGGTGATCTGCTCCCAAAGGATTCTAAAGGGACTGCGGCCGCTGCTCTCGACCAGTTCGTTGGGGCCGGTATTGGTCAGGCGTGCATCGGCTTCGGCCTGAGTCAGACCCTGCTCCTCGTTGGATTGCAACGATTGCAATACATCGACTGCACGGCTGGTGTGCCAGTTGGACATTATGAATTCTCCTGTGACGGCGCAGATTCACCCGCGCGACAAACAAAAAACGAGACCAGCATGGTCACGCAGAGCCACGCTGGTCTCGCCTCAGAAGATACATCTCGTCTCTGTTGAGCGGCCGGAGCATATCAATTTTGCAATGCTCGTCATGACGGCCACCCACTTCTGCTCTTATGCAGAATGGCTACTCCCCAACAACAGGGGTGACTCTAGCAAAGTTAAAAGGGTTGTGTCAAGGCTGGTGGCCGGTTCTAATAGAAGTATTATCTACAGGACTTTCGCTTGAAGTCTACGATCATGTTGCACCGACCGCATGTGCTTGACGCTGCTTTTCTTGCGTGTGTGGCCGGCTTTGCTTTCTGTCACCCTTCCAATATGCCAAATATGCCAAATATGCCAAATGTGCAAAATATTCCCTTGACAACCCCTCGCTTTCCTTAATTTGAGAGCGATGCCATCAGCCCTTAAAGAGAGCCTTCCCGGCGGCCCCAACACTCATCAGCACGGCCAAGCCCACATAGGCCGCAACACCCACCAGTAGCGCCCACTGAAAGCCCAGCGACATGGCCAGAACGAGGGCCAGGGTGGAGCCAATGACGGAGAAGGCGCCGTTGGTCGCCCATAGAAATGCGATGCCAGAAGTCGCCGTGCGCGCGCTAGCCAGCCGCAACGCCGAGGGAAATGGAATGCCCATCGGCACGCCGACCAAGGCCACCAACCCCATCACCACGATGATCCTCACGGCCAGCGGCAACCCCATCAGCAAGGGCACCAGGCTGGGTAAGACCAGCCCATACCCCAGCGCCAGGCCAGCCACGCACGCCGCCGCAACGGCCACACGCCTGGGAAGTTGGGTTTCCGGCCAGCGCTGGCTGAGCCAACTGCCGAGGCCGCCACTGATGAGCAAGGTGCCGAGCACGATGGCGATGGACAGCGTGGGCGTGCCAATCAGCAATTGCAGCCGTTGGATCAACGGAATTTCGATCAGCATGAAGCCGGCACCGATGAGCGCGACATACAGCAGCAGCGTGTTGGAGCCGGTTTGTGCCTGAGATTGACCCAGCGCCAGCAATACTACGATGCCGGCAAATACCAGCGCCGCGATCAATGCACCGGTAATGGGTGTGGGCACGCCGGGGTCGAGCTTGTAGAAGAAGGGCCGGTTGTCGGTGGTGGGAAAGAGGTCATAGGTAGGGTCGATGCTGAGAAAGCGCTCCAGGCTCTGGCCCTCCTTCAAACTCTTGAAACCCAGTTCGAACACAGTCGGCACATGCAACGGCTGCAAGTTGAGCGCCTGAGCCGCGGCCTGAAACTGGCCAATCTCGGCTGGCGTAAACGGCTGCTGGCTCACGATCAGGGTTGTGATGCGCTGGGTGGGATCGTCGCCATTTTGCATGATGAGGGCGATGCGATCCAGGGCCTGAGCCGGCGGGATGCCCATGTCGTCCATGGCTTGAATGGCCGTGATGGCGGCGCGGGTACCTTCCAAACCGTTGTGGGTGATGAAGGCGAGTTTGCCGTTTGGCGTCAGATGGCTCAGATAGCTGCGAAAGGCTTCAGCCGTGAAAATATAGTTCTCGACCAGGGCCTGGCTGGCCGGCGGCGCGGCTTGCGAATACACCACATTAAGATAGATCAGATCGAACTGATCGCGTGAACTTTCGACATACGAGCGCGCATCACCGACCACAACGTGCACACCGGGGCGGTCGAAGATGCGGCCGTTGTAGTCGCTAAAGCGGCGCGTGGTGGCCACCATGGCCGGGTTCACTTCGATGGCGGTGATATCGGGGCTGCCGGCCAATAACGCCAGGGCCACATCCTTGCCCGCACCAGCCCCCAGAATCAAGGTCTTGCTGATCACCTTGTCGGCAAATGGCAAAAACTCCAACGTGTAGCGCATCGGCTCCAGATCGGTCAAGTCGCCGTTGCTGTTGGCGCGCAGCATGTAGCTGCCCGCGCCGCCATCGGTGAAGACCAGCTTTTGGGCCGCATCCTGGGTCTCGACCACATCGATGCGCGCAAAGGGGTTCCAGGTGGAATACACGACTTTGGCTTGCAAGTCCGGATTTTTGAGCACTTGCAACAAGGTCTTGTCGAGCGGCGCATCGGCCAGGCGCGTGGGGGCGTAGTCGGCAAAGCCGGTGGCCGCGTTGGCCACGGCGATGAGGCTGCACAGGCCCAGCGCGGCCATGCCTTTGAGTTGATCCTGGCGGGGCAAACTGGCGCGCGCAAGGAGGTAGGCACCGGTCGCGATCATCACGCCCAGCACCATGACCACGGCGAATGCATTGAGCACTGTGAGCAACCCCAACGCCAGCAGCACGCCCAAACCCGCCCCCACCAGATCAGCCGCATACAACTGGCCGCTCTCGCGGGCGGCATTGGCAAACACAAACATGCTGACCAAACCGATCAGCACAAATGGCACGAGCCCGATCAACACATGTAGCGCGATTGAAGCCGTGGACGGCAGGAAGGCCAGGATGGCTGTGACGATGGGGAATGCAAGGCTCAAGGCGAGCACGGCGTTGAAGAGATCGGCGGCGCTGGCACGCTCCTGATTGCGCACCACCCGGCCCACCGCCGCGCCGAGGCTGATGCCAAGCACGGCCAGCGACAGTGCCAGAAACGCATAGTGATACTGAAACAGCAGCGAGAAAATCCGCGTCAGCACGATCTCATACGTAAGACCCGCAGCCGAAACCAGGAAGATGACGAGCGTAAGCGGCCGAAGCGAGATTGCTTGCGACGGTGAAGTTGTGGCTGTGGAAGAAGCTGCCTTGCGCGTCTTTGTCATTACTCTGGTCCCTACCGCCCGCCCAGGCCCGTCACCGAAATGCCTTCCACAAAGGCGCGTTGGGCGATGAAGAATAGGATGACCAGCGGCAACATCACGGCCACCGAGGCTGCCATCAGCAGGTTCATGGCTACGTCGTAGCGGCCGTTGAAGAAGGCCAGGCCGACGGCCAGCGTGTATTGGGTGCGGTCGCTTAAGTAGAGCAGGGGGCCGAAGAAATCGTTCCAGTTGTCCTTGAAGCTGAAGATCGCGATCACGGTCAGCACCGGCACACTCAGCGGCACAATGATGCGGGTGATGACCTGAAACGTGTTGCAGCCGTCCATGCGCGCGGCTTCTTCCAAATCCCTGGGAATTGAGGCGAAGAATTGGCGCATCAGGAAGATGGCGAACGCCTCGCCAAAGAAGGTCGGCACCGTCAGCGGCAAAATCGTGTTCACCCAGCCGATGCGGTTGAACAGGATGTATTTGGGGAACAGCAGCAGGGTGCCGGGGATCATGAGCGTGGCCAGCAGAATGGCGAATAGCACATCCTTGCCGGGTGCCTCCAGGCGGGCGAAGCCATACGCCACCACGACGCACGAGACCAGCCGGCCGATCACCACCAGTGTCACGATCTTCATCGTGTTCAGGAAGAATGTGGGGAAGAACGGCAACTGCGGGTCGGTCAGGGCCAGCCCAAAGTTCTCCCAATGAGGCGGGTTGGGCAGCCAGCGCGGCGGCCATAGGAAGATCTCGTAATCCAGCTTGAGCGCCGTGGTCACCATCCAGAAAAAGGGAAAGATGAACACGAGGCTGAGCAATACCAGCAACGTGTAAACGATGATGTCGTGGACGATCTGGCCGAACTGGCGCGTCTTCCACCACTCTTGTGTTCGCGGCGGCGTTACAGGCGAAGTGAGTTGTGCCATGGCAGCTATTTCCTTTCGGCCTCGTTGTAAACCCACAACGACGACGAGCGCAGAACTAATAAGGTGAGCACCAGAATGATGACGAACAACACCACGCCCAGCGCCGAGGCATAGCCCATCTTGGTCTGGGCAATGGCCTGGTCGTAGACATGGAGCATGTAGAACAGGGTGCTCTTGGCCGGCGCACCAATCGACCCCGACGCGCGCGTGCCGATGATGTAGGCCGAGTCAAACGTTTGAAACGAGCCGATCAGGGTCATGACGAAGTTGAAGAAAATCGTCGGGCTGAGCATGGGCAGGGTGATGCGAAAGAAACGCGCCACGCGGTCCGCACCGTCGATCTCGGCCGCCTCATACAGATTGCCGGGGATGCCCTTGAGGCCGGCCAGAAAGATGAGCATGGTGCCGCCCACGCCCCACACGCTCATGATGATCAGCGCCCATAACGCATACTTGGGGTCGATCAGCCAGGCCGGCCCCTGCACGCCAAACAGGCGCAACAGCCCGTTGATCGGCCCAAACTCGGGGTTGAAGATCCACGTCCACAACACGGCCGCAGCGGCGCTGGCCACCACGCTGGGTAGGTAGAACAGGGTTCGGAAGAGGCCGATGCCGCGGGTGGCCTCATTGAGCAGCACCGCCAGCCCCAGCGCCACCATCAGCTGCAAGGGGATGCTGAACAGCGAGTAGGTCACCGTCACCCGCAGCGATTGCCAGAAGTCGGCATCGCGGGTGAACATGAAGGTGTAGTTGCGGATGTCCACAAACACCGGTGGCGACAAAATATCCCAGCGGGTGAAGCTCAGCACAAACGAGGCCAGCATCGGCCCCAGCTGGAATAGGATGAAACCAATCACCCACGGCGCGACGCACAAATAGAAGATGCGCGCCTCGCGCGCGGCCTGCGTGGCACGCTTCGGCTTTTTGGTCGCGGTTGCAGGTTGTACGCCGGTTGAAGTTGCTGCTATTGCCATCGGAACCCCCTTGATGAGGAAAGAGACGGAGCGGCTCGGAAGCCTCGACGGAAGACGGAGGACGACGGACGGCCTCTTGCCGTCTATCGTCTGTCGTCCCCCGTCTCTGTTCCTGTCTCCCCAATACGGCTACGGCTGCGCCAGACAGTCGTCGGCCTGCTTGGCCGCGGCGTCCATCGTGACTTGAAGCCCCAACGTTGGATCAGCGAAAACCTTTTCCAAGTTTTCTTTGAAGGCCTTGTCGACACAATCGCCAAAGCGCTCCTGGCGGAACTCGGGCGGCGCAACCACCTGATCCAGGCCGGCCATGATGCTGGCATCCTGTGGGTCTTTAGTCAGGCCCTGCGAATCCGCGATCGACTTCA
The DNA here is from genome assembly GCA_038213625.1 of Thermoflexales bacterium. GTDB lineage: Bacteria > Chloroflexota > Anaerolineae > J036 > Brachytrichaceae > JANMVQ01. The sequence goes on along the minus strand of JBBQST010000012.1, from coordinate 15,215 downwards.
CTGCGGTCAACGCGTAATCGGCAAAGGCTTTTGCACCATCCTCTGCGCCAATGAACTTCATCAGCTTCCAGGCGGCATCCTTATTCTTGCCTTCTGCATACATAGCAAAGCCGGCCCAGCAGATGGCGTTGGCCGCTTTCTTGCCCTTGGGCAGACTGACCGTGCCGAATTTCAGGTCTTTGTTGGCGCGGTAATCCTTGATCGGCCAGCGGCCTGTCCACTGCATGGCAACTTTGCCGGTTGCGAACAGATCCACGCCCTGCAACGAAGCCAGCTCGGTCTTGTTGGGCGCAACACGGTGCTTGTTGATCAGGTCGACGTAGAACTGCAAGGCTTCGACCGTGGCAGGGCTGTTCAGATAGCCAGTGGCGGTCTTGCCATCCGGGCTCAGGAAATCGCCCTCGTTCTGGTACATGAACGGCGAGATGCCGCGCTGCCACACCAGGTCGCCCCAGGTATTCGGCAGGCTCACGCCCCACTGGGTCACCTTGTCGCCGTCTTTCACGGTCAGCTTTTGGGCGGTGTCCAGAAACTCCTGCCACGTCCAGCCGTCCTTGGGATACGGCACATTGGCTTTGTCGAACAGGGCCTGGTTGTAATAGAGCACCAATGGGCTGTAGTCCTTGGTGAGCATGTAGGTCTTGCCGTTCACCTGACCAATCTTGTAGATGCCCTCGTAGAACACGCTGGTGTCGAACTTGTCCTTGGCGATGTACTCGTCCAACGGCTCGACCACGCCCTTGTTCACATACTTGGCCACGTCGCCGTCGCCGAGCTGGAACACATCGGGGGCGGTGCCGGCGGCCAGTTGGGCCAGCAGCTTGGTGCCGTACTCCTGGGGCACGCTCTCCAATTGCACTTTGATGTCGGGGTTGGCTTTCTCGAAGGCGGCAATGGCATTGTTCCACGGCTCCAGCGCCTCGCTGCTTTCCCAGGCGCTGACGCGGATGGTGGTGCTGCCGGCGCTGGCAGCCGGGGCCGTGGTGGCCTCGGCAGCGGGCGCGGTGGTGGCTTCACCGGCGGCGGGTGCTGCGGTGGTAGCTGCTGGTTTGGGTGCAGCCGGCGCTGGGGCGGCACAGGCGGCCAACAGCATCGTCGCAGTCATGCCCAGCATAAACAGCCGGGCCAATGGCGTGTGCGAATTCGTACTAGTCATCATTCTCTTTACCTCCCGGTAAATTGGGTCAAACATGTTCCGCGTTCGGTTGTATCTCGCTGTCTTTGATTGTTTGGGACTGATTCAGTTTATTTCGGGTCTGTCGTCAATTAGGATGTCTCGATAGATCACCTCCTGGGAATCCCTCATCGTGCATGACTCACGCCGATTCACGAATGATTAACTCGGGCAAAATCAGCTTGGGCGGCAGGGGGGCGTTGCCGGTTGTAAGCTGACGAACGAGCATATTCACCACATCGCGGCCAATGTCGTAGATGGGTTGTCGAACGGTGGTCAGGGGCGGCGTGGTGTGGGCGGCCATCGGCACATCATCGAAGCCGATCAGCGCCACATGGTTACGGCCATGCGTGCCCACCCTCATGCCGCAGCGTTGAATCGCGCGCATGGCACCGAAGGCCATCACATCCGAACAGGCCACAATCGCGCTGGGCCGCGTCGGCAATTGCAACAATGCCTGTGCCGCATCCTCGCCAGCCGCCTCAGTTAATCCGCCCGGCACCACATAGCGTTCATTAAATCGAATGCGCGCCTGTTTGAGCGCCTGTCGGTAGCCATCCAATCGATCCTGTGCGCACATCAACTGCATCGGCAAGGCGATGAATCCGATATGGCGATGGCCCGCGGCAATGAGATGCGAGACCGCCTGCCGAACGCCCGCGCAGCCATCCACATCAACATAGGGCAGGCTGTGGGGCGCGTTCGTTTGCGACGCCAACATGTTGCCGGTGCGGCCAAAGGCCACAAAGGGGAAGCCGCGCTGTTGCAATAAGGTGATGCGCTCGTCTTCCACGCGGGTGTCGGTCAGCACCATGCCGCCGATGCGGTTGCCGCGCATCATCCGCTCCAACGCGTTGAGCTCGTCGGATGGATCTTTGCAACTGGCGATGTGAATGTCGTAATCCAGTTCGCGGGCGGCGTCGGCCATGCCCAGCACAAGGCGGCTAAAGAAAGGATCGGACAAGGTGCGCTGATCGGCGGCAAACAAATAGCCAATGGCGCGCACACTGCCGCGAGTGCGCTTGAGGTTGCCGGCGTGCGCGTTGGGATGAAAGCCGAGTTCGTGCATGACCGCCTCGACCCGCAGACGTGTTTCAGGGCGCACGTGGTTGGCCCCGTTAATCACGCGAGAAACGGTGCCAACGCCGACCTGGGCATATCTGGCCACATCCACAATTGTTACTGCCATTTCATCCTGGGGCTGTGCCGTTCATGACCGAGCGGGAACGATCAGCATCCTCCCATGCGTGCCGGCTAGGTCACAACACACATGACAACGAAATTGGAAACGTTTCCAAGTCTAGGAATAGGGACGAATTTGTCAAATGAAGTGGGACCAACCTCTCAAGTACCTCACAGGTCGGCCAGGGTCATGCACTTCGACATGACGTTGCGCTACAAATTCAACGACCTTGATTTCGTGTCTCGGCAGGTTGCAACGCGAATTGCCGGAATACAACTTTGTGGAACCCCTCTGGTAAACTCGACGTCAATTCCATAGATCAGCGTGCGCATGATGAGCTTGAGGCGATGTGCTTTGAGCTTTCAGAAAGCTCTTCGCTCTTAGCTCACTGCTTTCTTCCATTGATGTGCCCGCCTAGCCAAGGAGCTATAAAAAATATGCGACGTGTTGCGCTATCTTTAACATCCCTCTCTCTCGCATTCTCATTAACACTATCGGCATTGCCGGCCAACACCGCTCTGGCCATTGTTCCGGCCCAAATCACACCGCTCACCGATTCGGCGCTGGCCAATGCGCTCTATCCCGTGCCGGACGTGCCGGGTGGCGAGGTGCGGCTGGTAAACGGCCAATATGCCAATACCGATGACAGCGTGACGGTGCAACTGCTCGGTCGGCCGCGCGCCACCGGCGATGTCGACGGCGACGGTAACCGTGAGTGGGTGGTCTATCTGGTCGCCAACACCGGCGGCACGGGCGTGTATTCCTATATCAGCGTGGTCGCCAATGACAACGGCACCGCCAAACCCCTCGACACCGTTTTTCTGGGCGATCGAGTGGATGTGCGGGCGGTGGCCGTGGTGAACGGCGAAGTGCGGGTGGCTCTGCGCGAGCGCCGCGTCACTCAGCCTATGTCGGCCCGGCCCACCGTGCGGCTGACCTATGGCTATACGTGGGTGGGCGGCAAACTGGTCGCCTCACAACCCTTGAGCAGCGACATCATTAACAATGCCGAATATCCGCTCGATATTGCCGCGGATGGTGATGCGCAATTTACCAACGGCCAATACGTCGACAAGGCCAACCGCATCACAGCCAGCATTTTGCCGCGCCCGCGCGTGAATGGTGATTTAAACGGCGATGGCTCGCCCGATACCGTGGTCACCCTGGTCGGCAATTCAGGCGGCAGCGGCGTGTTCACCTATATTGGCGCGCTGATCAACGGCAATTATGGGCCCAGCACCATCGCCACCGCCTTCATCGCCGACCGCATCGCCCTGTCTGGCATCTCGATTCAGGATGGCCAGATCAGCGTGACGTATCTGGAGCGCAAACCCGATGAGCCCATGGTGGCGCGGGCCACGGTGCCAACCACCGTCACGTTTACGCTGGATGGCAACAAGCTGATCACGCCCGGCGGCACCTCGCCCACCGGCCAGTCGCCGGCCACAGAAGATGAAGTACCGGCCACAACGCCAGAGCCGCCTACCTCATCTGTGCCGGCTCCCCAGATCACCGTCAGCTACACCTGCGCCGACGACAAGGCTTTCACCATTGTGTTCAACGGCGCCAAGGCATCGCTGACCCTGGATGGCGTGGTTGAGGCGTTGGAGCAGCAGGAGAGCGGCAGCGGCATTCGCTATGGCAACGACAAGCTGGTGCTGGTCGGCAAAGGCAATGAGGCCCTGATCGAGGACCCCACCGGCAACATCATCGCCCGCGAGTGCACGGCCACCGGCGGCGACACCGCCGGCACCGAATCGACGGTGGCCACGCCGGCCCCCACCATCGCCACCATCGCCACCAGCCCCGTCAGCTACACCTGCACCGACGGCAAAGCCTTCGAGATCGTGTTTGAGGGCGGCAACGCAACTGTGACGCTGGATGGCAAGACCGAGGCATTGACCCAGCAGGAAAGCGGCAGCGGCGTTCGCTACGGCAACGACAACATCGTCTTCCTCGGCAAAGGCAACGACGCCATCATCGAAAACCCCACCGGCAAGTTGCTGGCCAGTGATTGCGCCGTCAGCACGACACCGGCCGCAACCCCGGCGGCTGAAGCCCCAACCGGCCCCATCCCCGTCAGCTTCACCTGCGCCGATGGTCAGATGTTCGATGTGGTCTACGAAGGCGAGAAGGCGACGGTCACGATCAGCGGCACCACCGAAGTGCTGGATCAAAAGCTCAGCGGCAGCGGCTTCCGCTATGCCAACGACAAGATCACCCTGGCTGGCAAAGGCAACGAGGCCGTGATTGTGGACGCTCAGGACAACACGATTGCCGGCGACTGCACGGTGAGTCCAATGGCCGGGACGATACCAGTCGCCACGCCGGCACCCTCGGCCGACACCACGTCCGCCGGCCCTATCCAAGCCAGCTACACATGCGCCAACGACCAGACCTATGACATCACCTACGAGGACGGCAAGGCGACCTTGACCATTAGCGATACGGTTGAGGTGTTGGAGCAAAAGCTCAGCGGCAGTGGCTTTCGATATGCCAATGATAAATTTACGCTGGCCGGCAAGGGCAACGAGATCGTGATCGTGGATGCGCAGGACAACCCGATTGCCAGCGATTGCAAAGTGACGGATACGCCATCGAGCGGAAGAGAAACGGCTGTGCCAACCACAACAGTGACCAGCACCACCGGGTTGCAGGGCGATTGGACGGCCACGCAATTGGGCGAGGAAAGTCTGGCCGGCGTCAAAATGACCAAACCTGTGACCCTGAAGTTTGCGGAGAACCGGGTCAGCGGCAACGCCGGTTGCAACGGCCTGGGTGGCAGCTACAAGACCGACGGCAACACCCTGACATTTGGACCGATCATCTCGACCCTGATGGCATGCCCGGAGCCGGGTGTGATGGAGCGTGAGCGCGCGCTCGGCCAGGCATTGCAGGAAACCCAGCGCTATGCCATCAGCGGCACCACACTGAGCCTGCTGAACAGCGAGGGCGCAGTGTTGGGCGTGTTTGAGCGCGCACCGGCGGCGGCACCAGCCGAATCAATGGCACCCAAAACCGGTGTCTCACTGAGCGGTATCTTGACCGGCGTGGTGCTGTATCGCCAGCGCATCGCCCTGCCCGACAACGCCGTGATCGTGGTGAAACTACAAGACACCTCGAAGGCCGATGCCCCCGCGACCGACATCGCCACGGCCACGATCGAGACCCAGGGCTCGCAGGTGCCGATTCCGTTCGACCTGACCTATGCCCCGGCCCAGATCGACGCGCGTATGCGCTACACCCTGAGCGTGCGCATCACCGTCGATGGCCGACTGTTGTGGATCAACACCACCAGCACGCCCGTGCTCACACGCGATGCGCCGAAGACCGACGTGACCGTGATGGTGAACCCGGCGTAATCGACAGCCGAGTCGTAAACGCCTGTAAGCGCCAAACGAAGGGGCGGGGTTGTTTCCAGCATTTGGAAACAACCCCGCCCCTTTGCTTGCCCCTACACTTTTAAGCTCACGGCTCCATCCGGCCCAATGCCGGTGATGCCTGAGGTGGACTCGTAGAACACGGCCCGCAGTTCCACCTCGACAGTTTCGCCGGGTTGCAGGGTGCGATGGGTGCCACCTTTTTGCATGGCGGCCAATAACCCCTGACTGGGCACACTGGTAAATGGCTCAATCGCCATTACATAGGCCTGTTTGTACCAGGGGAAACCGGGGCTGCCACGCAGCTCCTGCCAGAACCACGCATACGGGAATGACGCTTTGGGCCACACCAGCCCCACCCCGAAGCCTAGCTCGGTGTTGGTGATGCCATACCAGCCGGCCTCAAAATCTGTGAAATAGCCCAGCATGGCGCGAGATTGGCGCTCGTCGGGGAGTTGTGAAAGATCGACTTCACCTGCATCGCCCACCATCGGCCAGGTGTAGCGCGCGTCCAACGCCAATGGGTTATTCGTGCCGATATATTCGTCATCGGCCTGGAGATGGCGTGTGCCGATGTCGATGTGGCAATGTGAGCTGAGGAACGGCGCGCCGTAGGCGGGATGATGACCCCACATGTAATCCATCGGCTCACCCGCCTCATTCGTGATGCGTTCGCGCAGGATCAGCATGGGCTGGCCGGCCTCGACGCGCATCGTTCGCACCATGCGAAACGGGCTGCGGAACAGCCGCACCGTAAAGCGCACCTCGGCCGCGTCCTTGACGCCGGCATCACCTTGCTGCACCACCTCCCATTCCCACGGCACCACCGACGCCTCGCCATGAAAGCTCAACTCGACCCCTTTATAGAAGCAGGCCGGGCCGCCGTTGGGGAAAATCTCCTGCCAGCCTCCGGGGTAATGTTCCAACCAGGCGGCTTCGGAGGCAAAGGCGGTGGGAACGCCGCGACCCGTCGGCTTCAAGCCGGTGGGGCTCTTCCACAGCACATCCATGCCCTTGGGCTTGTAGATCAATTCGTAAATATCTGCACCCTTGTCGATCAGGATGGTTGTGGCAATGACATCGTTCTCGATGTGCACGGCGCGCACGCCGCCGGCCAGCGTCAGTTCAGTCACGTTGCAAGTGTTCATGGTTGAAATAGGGTTTCTGTTCTAAGTTAGTGACCAGAAGTAAATGCCACTTTTCAAAACGATGCCAACTCGAAGTAGGTCAAAGCAAATCGCTTAAGCCGTCATTCCCGCGGAGGCGTCCCCGCTGCGGGGCGGGAATCCAGACCTCCCCGTTACGGTAGCGTCGGGGTTACACCTGGATTCCCTGTCACCCTCGCGGAGGCGGGGGCTCGCGGGAATGACGGGGTTACTCAATGACTTCCCTTGGACGTTGCACTCACTTAAGGAATTGACGTTTTGAATTGTGGCTATTACTTTTGAGCACTAACTTAGGTCGCGAATTCCAAGTTGTGAGTATTACGCCGGTTCAGTCAGGTTCGAAATGTAGCCGGTCTGCAACAGACTGCAACCTTCCTGCGTAACCATATGTGTTTTCCTGAGTATCATCCGGCTTTTGGGTGGGTCTTAGGCTAAATCTGTTACACTTTTCGAGATATTTATGAGTGATGCTACCGCTGCCACACACACACACGACCGAGAAACAGCCTGGGCATTGGTGAAGGAATGGACAACCGACCCGGCATTGCTGCGGCATATGCTCTCGGTCGAGACGGCCATGCGCGCCTATGCTGAGACATATGGCGGCGATGCCGAGGAATGGGGCATCACCGGCCTCATCCACGACTTCGATTATCAGCGCTATCCAAACCTGGAGACCGGCCACCCAGTAACCGGTGTGAACTTTCTGCGCGAACAGGGCTGGCCCGAGCCCATTCTGAAGGCAATTTTGAGCCATGCCGAGGAGCGCACCGGCGTGAAACCCGAAACGCCGATGGAGAAATCCCTGGTCGCGGTCGATGAGCTGACCGGCCTGATTGCGGCCGTGGCATTTGTGCGACCGTCCAAAAACATTGCCGATGTGGAGCTGAAGTCGATCAAAAAGAAGTGGAAAGAGAAGGCATTCGCGGCGGGCGTGCATCGCGAGGAAATTGAATTGCACACGACCAACCTGGGTGTGCCGCTGGATGAACATATCGCGTTTGTATTGCACGCCATGCAGGCCAACGCGGCCGCACTGGGGTTGGATGGCGTCAAGGCTTAGAAAACGTAGTAGGCGTGTTTGAGCAGGGCGTCCCCAAACGACCGCTCTCGTCCGATATGAGTTCACAACCGTCACAGAGTCCGAAACCGATCATTAAGCGCTGCCCTGCGTGCGGCTCGCGTGTGGCTGCCGAGCAGAAGGTGTGCCCCATTTGCGGGCACGAATTCCACACCACCAAGCCAGTGCCGATTTTGCCGCCTGCCTCTTCGCCGGCATCAGCGCCATCGCAACCCAACCCTCTCACACAACCGCCCTCGTCGCCGACATCGCAAACATCCCCAACGCCCGCAACATCCTCGACATCCTCCACCGGCTCCGCTGCATCTGAAGCCGCGCCAGCCGCTCCACAACCGGCTGCCAAGTCCTCAACACAGCCGATCAAGCCCGCCCAAACCGGCACACGACCCCAATCGCCGCTGCCGCCAAACGAGCCCAAATCCACCACCCGGCCCATCAAGCCGCTGACCCGGCCTCAAGCGCCCGTGGAACCCGCTCGCGGCAGCACGCGGCCCCTCACCCAGCCCGTCAAACCTGCCACAAAGCCAACCACAGCATCCCCTTCTGAGGACCGTGGCACGGCGGACCGCTCAACCGTCGACAGCCGGCGCGCCACGGGGGCCAGCAGGGCCATCAAGCCCGTGACCATGGTGCTGAATGCGCCGCAACGCCGTATTCCGTGGGGGCTGATCGGTGTGATGGCGGTGGTTGTGGGCATTCTGGTGGCGGCGTTCTTGCTGATGCAAAACAGCGGCTTCCTGTCGCCGACCGGCGCGAACCCGGCCAGTGCGACTTCTGAAAGCCCGGCCCTAACCAATTTCGACATCACCCCCAACCCGCAGCAAGAGCAATTGCCGGCCGCAGCACCCACCAATGCCGACGGGCAAGCCGTGGCCGGTGCCACCGAAGCCGTTGCAGGAATCACTGAGGCGCCCACACCGACCCCGATTTTGGTCACGGCCACGCCAGTGCCGCCGCAGGAATACACCATCGTCTCGGGCGATACCTGTGGCACGATTGCCGAGAAGTTTGGCATTTCGCTGGCCGAATTCCTGACGGCCAATAGCCTGAGCGAGGCCAATTGCACCCGCATTCGCATTGGCGACAAGTTGACCATCCCAGCCCCGGTGCCAACCGCAGGGCCTTCGCCCACGCCCCAGCCTCTGGGCGCACAGAGCGGCGATGCCAGCGCGCCAGCCGCGACGTTGCCACCGGAATTGGTGTATGAAGTGCAATCGGGCGATGTGTGCGGCAAGATCGTCCAGAAGTTTCCCAGCGTGACGATTGACCAGATCGTTCAGCAAAATAATCTGGATGCAAACTGCACAATCCAGGTCGGGCAGAAGCTGGTGCTGAAGTTCTCGTCGGCCCAGGCCACGGCCACTGGGTTGCCGCAGGTGGCGGTGACGCCGACGCCGCGCACCGGCTACGCGGCCCCGCAACTGGTTTCGCCACAGGAAGGGGCCGTGCTCACCGACACACAAGCCACACTAAAGCTGCAATGGCTTTCGGCCGGATTGTTGAAAGAGAACGAGTATTACGTGGTGCAGGTGCAGGCCACTGGGGCGGTGACAGCGCCGGTGTGGGAGACCAAAGCCACCTCGCTGGATATTGCCCAGGATCTGGTGGGCGCGGCCACCGAGCAGGGGTTCACCTGGTTTGTGAGCGTGAAGCAGAAGCTGGCCACCGACCCCAAAACCAACGCACCCATCTACAACGACCTCAGCCCCATCAGCCAGCAACGCCAGTTTGTGTGGCGCCGGCAGCAGGGCACGGTTACGCCGACGCCGTGAGGGCGACGAAGTGTCAGCAGGTGTCAGAGGTGTCGGGGGTGTCTGAGACCCCGACACCTCTGACACCCCCGACACTGCTGACACCCTCACTTAAAGCACTAAAGCACGGATTCGACAATCGTGACGTCGGGCCGCTTGCGCACATCGGGCAGCAAGGTGGTGCCGATGCCGGCCGCAGTCGGCGCGAGCAGATGGCCGTTTACGACCGTGGGCACTTCGGTGACCAGATCGGGATAGGTGACGCGTAGATAGCTTCGCAGCGACTCCTGGTAAATGGCGTTGCTGGCATTGATGGCCAGGTGCATACCGGCGTAGAGCGTGAAGGGGCCGGTGCAATCATGCATGGCCACCGGCCGCTTGTAGGTCTCGGCCATCGTCGCGATTTTCTTGCTCTCGGTGATGCCGCCGGCCCAGGTCGGGTCGATCATGATGATCTCGGCCGCGCGCTTCTCCAACACCGGCTTGTACTCGTAGCGGGTGGTGAGATATTCGCTGGCGAGCACGGGCGTGTGGGTGCTGGCTTGCAACTCGGCCAGCGCATCCACATCATCGGCGCGCATCAAATCCTCCAGCCAGAACGGCTCAAACTCTTCGAGCGCGCGGGCGATTTTTTTGGCAGCCGGCAACGTCCAGAAGCCGTGGCCTTCGACCATGATCTCCATCTTGTCACCCACGGCCTGTCGAATTTTGCGGAAGGGCTCCAGCGATTTGTTCAGGTCGGCATTGCTGATGTATTGACCGCCCAGCGTGTGCAGGGCCGGATCGAACCAGCCGCGAAAATTGCGCCAGTTGTCGTATTCATCCGGCGAATTGGCCACGTAGTCGAACGGCCAGATTTTCATGCCGGTGATGCCTTCGCTGAGCAGTTCCTCGGCCAGCTCATCGGCGCGGGTCATGAAGCCGATCAGGTCCTCGTATTTGCCGGAGTCGCGGTCGGTGCCGTAGCCGGTCTGGCCACGGGTGCCGCGGCCATAGCTGGGGCCGCCACAGGTGTTGTAGGTTTTGATGCGGTCGCGACACGCGCCGCCCAATAGCTGCCACACCGGCATGTTGGCGGCCTGGCCCAGGATATCCCACAGGGCTGAATCGATGGCAGACAGCGCGCGAATCTCGGCCCCTTTGCCGGCGATGTGGGCGATGACTTCGTAGAGCCGTTTCCAATGCAGCTCGATGGCCAGCGGGTCGCGGCCGAGCAACATGGGTGCAGCAAACTGGTGAATGTAGCCGCGTAAGGCCTCGGTCATGTAGAACGTGTCGGAGTAGCCCACCAGACCTTCATCGGTGTGTATCGCGACAAACAAAATGTGTGGATAGTCTTCCAGGTGGATGGTTTCAATTTTGGTGATTTTCATCCCGCTGGTTTTACAAGAGAAGCGCGGACAGGGGAAACGGGGGAAGGAGAGATGAGGGGAGAAGGTGTGAAGGTGTGATGGTGTGAAAAGGTGAAAGGGTGTGCAGGAGACACAAGCTGCTGGTTTTGCCAGATCACGCTGGCATCGGGCACCCCGCGGCATCGGGCTCAAAGCCGGCTGCGGCCTACGGCGTTGTGCAGCACGGCGATACCTGTCTTTGAATCCGCCATCCCCAAAAACTTGTGCTTGACAGGTATCGACAGATATCCTAATATCTCGCGCGGCAAGTCAAGCACAATCATGAACATCAAGTTTTACGGCTACTTTTGGTATTACGGCTACTTTAGCAACGCTAAAGAGAGCTTACTGGCACGCGGGTCCACACAGACCAACGCCTAACCGAAAGTAGTTCAGAAGAACGGTTAAGTCGAGAGCGCGGAGCAGGTAAGCTCCGCGCTCTTTTTGTTTCCCATGAGTCATTAGTTGTTAGTGGTTAGTCGTTAGTCGTTAGTGACAGATAGGGTTCTAGTCCTCTCTTTACTAAAAACTAATCACTAACGACTAACAACTCTGGAGTTCACAAAACTATATGTGGTTACGCGGAGTACGAGGCGCAACTGTGGCGCGCGAGAACACGAAAGACGCGATCATCGAAGCGACAAGAGAGTTGTTGATCCAGCTGGTCGAAGCCAACGGCATTGCAGTTGAAGACATCGCCAGCGCGTTCTTCAGCACGTCACCGGATCTGACCGCTGAGTTTCCGGCCGTGGCCGCTAGAAAAATTGGGTGGAGCGACGCCGCGCTCATGTGCTTTCACGATATGACCGTGCCCGGCAGCCTGCCACATTGCGTCCGCGTGCTGGTGCACTGGAACACCCACAAGACCGCCAAAGAGATCAAACACGTTTACATTAACGGCGCAGAAAAACTGCGGCCAGATTTAATTCGACAAGGATGAAGCTGTGGTTAGTTATTAGTGGTTAGTCATTAGTTCAGGGTCAAGAGCGTCAGCACGTCTCATGACTAATTACTAAAAACTAATCACTACTGACTAATAACTCCCAAGGAGCAGATATGTCTTACCGCACAGACGATTTACGAATTAGCGAGATCAAGGAACTGGCGCCGCCGGCCCATCTGATGCGGGAATTCCCGCTACTGCCGCAGGTGTCGCGGCTGGTCTACGATACGCGCAACCACATCCACAACATTCTGCACGGCGCAGACGACCGGATGTTTGTCATCGTCGGCCCCTGTAGTATTCACGACACGCAGGCCGCGCTGGAGTATGCCGGGCGGCTGCAGGCCCAGCGCGAGTTGCACGGGGATGCGCTCGAAATTGTCATGCGGGTGTATTTTGAGAAGCCGCGCACCACTGTTGGCTGGAAGGGCCTGATCAACGATCCACACATGGACGGCACCTTTCGCATCAACGAGGGCTTGCGTATTGCGCGGGAATTGCTGCTGAGCATTAACGAGATGGGGGTGCCGGCCGGCACTGAATATCTCGACACGATCTCGCCACAGTACATCGCCGACAGCATTGCATGGGGCGCGATTGGCGCGCGCACCACAGAATCGCAAGTGCATCGCGAACTGGCCAGTGGGCTGTCCTGCCCGGTGGGGTTCAAGAACGGCACCGACGGCAACATCAAGATTGCGTCCGATGCGATGAAGGCGGCGCTGCAGCCGCACAATTTTCTGTCCGTAACCAAAGGCGGCGTCAGCGCCATCGTGTCCACGACCGGCAACGACGATTGCCATCTGGTGCTGCGCGGCGGCAAGGTGCCCAACTACAACGCAGCCAGTGTGGCCGAGGCGGTCGCCCATCTCGACAAAGAGCGGGTGTTGAGCAGGCTCATGATCGATTGCTCGCACGGCAACAGCAGCAAGAAACACGAGAACCAGATTCTGGTGGCCGACGATATTGCCCAACAACTGGAGAATGGCGACGAGCACATTGCCGGCGTCATGATCGAGTCGAACCTGGTGGAAGGCCGGCAGGACATCGTGCCAGGCCGAACGCTCGACTACGGCAAGAGCGTGACCGACGCCTGCATCAGTTGGGACGACACCGAGCGCGTGCTGGCCCACCTGGCCGAAGCCGTGCGTGCGCGACGAGCGCAAATGGAGTTGGTGGCGTAGGAGGGGAGTATCAAAGTAGACAGTAGTCAGTAGTCAGATGGATGCTCCAACGCGTTACTATCTGACTACTGACTACTGTCTACTTCATTACTCCCCGTACAATCCGCACCGTGAATTCATCCCTGTCTGCTCTTCCTCCTACGATTTCCATTGTTGGTATTGGTTTGATGGGCGCTTCGCTGGCGCTGGCATTGCGCGCGGCAGGCTATGCCGGCCAGTTGATTGGCGTCTCGCGCAGCGAGACCACGCGACAAAAGGCCTTGCAACGCGGCATCGTGGATGTGGCCACGACTGAGCTGGCCGACGGGGTGAAGGATGCCGACCTGGTGGTGTTGTGCACGCCGGTGCGGCTGTTGATTGAACAGGTGCAAATGCTGGGCGGGCTGTGCAAACCGGGGGCCGTCATCACCGACATGGGCAGCACCAAGGGCGAGATTGTGCGGGCGATGAATGCGTTGCCGGCGCATCTGTTCGCCGTCGGCTCTCATCCCATGTGCGGCAAGGAAACAGCGGGAATTGATGTGGCCGATGTTGATCTTTATCGCGGCGCGCCGTGGATTCTGACGCGCACGGCACGCACCGATGAAGCCTCATTTCAACTTGTAAAGGCGCTGGCCGAGGGCGTGGGCGCGAGAACCCGCGAAATTGCGGTGGAACAGCATGATGCGTTGCTGGCCTTCGCCAGCCACCTACCCTACATGGTCAGCACCAGCATGGTCTCGGCCACCGACGCGTTCAGCCTGAACCAGCCTGAGGTGTGGCAAGTGATGGCCGGCGGCTTTCGCGACACCTCGCGGGTGGCCGCCAGTGATCTGACCATGTGGCTGGACATTCTGCTCACCAACACCGACGCGATATTGGGGGCCGTGCGCGATTTTCAATTTGCACTCGACCAGTTCAGCACCATGCTGGAGCGCCGCGACGAGGCCGGTCTGAGCGCGTTCATGCAGGCAGCGGCGGCCGCTCGCAAAGCGCATTACGCTTGAAAGGACGCGCAGTGCTTCATGGCACAGACTGCGCCTCTACAATTACGCATTCACGAGACAACCTTCTTTTCATGAATCAAGTCATTACTCCTCCGAAGCGACTGAGTGGGACGTTGCAAGTGCCGGGTGATCGCAGCATCACCGTTCGTGCGGCGTTGCTTGGAGCGATTGCCGAGGGCGACAGCGTGGTGCGCGACTATCTGGTCTCCGACGACACCACGGCCTGCATCAACTGCATGCGCACGCTGGGGGTTGATATCGCGACCACGCCAACCGAGTTGTGGATCAATGGCCGCGGCTTACATGGCCTGCGCGCCGCATCCAACCCCTTGTTTTGCGACAGCAGCGGTGCCACCATCCGGCTAATGAGTGGGTTGATGAGCGGGCAACAGTTTGCCAGCCAGTTGGACGGCAGCGCTCAATTGCGCAAGCGTCCGATGCGACGGGTCACCGAGCCATTGGGATTGATGGGCGCGTTGATTTTTGACACGGATGGCGGCGCGCCGCTCAGCATCGAAACAGCCAACATCACCGGCCTCGACTACACCATGAGCGTGGCCAGCGCCCAGGTGAAGTCGGCAATTTTGCTGGCCGGGCTGTATGCGCAGGGCGAAGTGGTGGTGCGCGAGAGCGCGACCACACGCGACCACACCGAGCGCATGATGGCCAGCATGGGCGTCGAAATCCGCAGCGCCATGGCCGAGAATGGCCGCGATGTGGCCGTGACCATGCAGCCCGTGTGCGGCAAACTGAACCCGATTGAAATACAGGTGCCAGCTGATTTCTCATCAGCCGCATTCTTCATGGTGGCCGCAGCCATTCACCCGCGCGCGCATTTCCAACTCAACAATGTGGGTGTGAACATGACTCGCACCGGCCTCATGGAGGCCTTGCGCTCGATGGGGGCCACGATCACACCGATGGATGTGCGTTGGGCCGGTGGCGAGCCGGTGGCCGATCTGGTGGTCGGCTTCGA
>JBBQST010000011.1:0-23140 GCA_038213625.1 Thermoflexales bacterium | reverse complement strand
AGAAAGGCCCGCCGTTGGTGAACCTGTTCCTGGGCCTGAACCAGCAGGAGAAGCCGCTGGACAATATTAATGTGCGCCGCGCGATTAATTACGGCATCAATCGCCAGAGCCTGATCGACGGCGCGCTGTATGGCCTGGGTGTGCTGCCGGCCTCATTCGTGGGGCCGGCCGAGTTTGGTTACGACAATGCCGGTCTGAAAGTCTCGGTGTATGACCCGGAGAAGGCCAAGGCCGATCTGGTCGCCAGCGGGTTGCCCGAGCCGGTCGAGATCACTCTGCGCTACGAGAACAATCGCTTCTGGCCGCAGATGGCCGAGTTGATCAAGTCTGACCTGGATGCGGTGGGCTTCAATGTCGTGCTCGACAAACTGGACGGCGGCGCATCGGCTGGCAAAGGTCCCAGCGAGCTCAACATGAACCAGCGCAGCCTATGGGTGCCGGACCCCGACAACAAGGTGCGGCTGTTGCACAGTTCGCAGGGTTCATCGCAGACCGAAACGGGTGTGGCGATGGGGCCGTTGAAGGAAAAGTATGACACGTTGCTGGATGAGGGCCGTGGCGAGAGCGACCCTGAGAAGCGCAAGGCCATCTACAAGGAGATTCAGGATTTGATTCTGGAAGACCTGCCGTATGTGATGCTGGCCTATTACGAGAAGCCGTATGTGGTGGCCAAGAACGTGATTGTGCCGGATAACGCGGTGAACACCGAGCGCATCTTCCTGCGCGGCGTGGACATTCAGTAGGTTAAAACGCTAAAGTCTGGAGTCTTGACTGAAGACTCCAGACTTTAGACTTTATGATCTCCAATCTGACAGACCCAGGGCCACCGGTTTTCGGCAGCGAAACCACCAGCCCACATAAGTGAGATGGCAATACCTTCGGCACAAGTTCGGATGCCTCCGGGCATGAGCACACCACTGGCCTCAAACGCGGTTGGTGCTCGCCTGGTGCGGCAGTATTTGAGGTTCACGCGCCGGTTTAAGGCCGCCACGGCCGGGACGCTCTTCTTGCTGGCCATGGTGCTAAGCTCGATCTTGGCACCCGTGCTGACGTCGTATAGCCCCACCAAACCCAACGTGCCGGAGCGCTTCAAATCACCCAGTCTGCAGCATTTGCTGGGCACGGACGATCTGGGGCGTGATTTGACCGCACGCATTCTGTATGGGGCGCGGCCCACGTTGACGGCCGGCGCGTTGTCAGTGTTGCTGGCCTTGCTGGCCGGCAGCGCCATCGGCATCATTGCCGGCTATCGCGGCGGCTGGCTCGACAACATCTTGATGCGGTTGATGGACATCATGCTGAGCTTCCCGGCCATCCTGCTGGCAATTTTGATCGTGACCTCACTGAGGCCGAGCCTGTTCAATCTCATCGTCGCCATCTCGTTCTCGCTGGTGCCGTCGTTTGCGCGGCTCACCCGCTCGGTGGTGCTGGTGATCATGCAGCAGGAGCACATCACGGCCGCCCGGGCCATCGGTTCGTCGGACACGCAGATTATTTTCAACCATGTGATTCCCAACACGGTGCCGTTGATTTTTGTACAGGCCACCGCCTCGCTGGCTGTGGCTATCAGCACTGCCGCGGCACTGAATTATCTGGGCCTTGGCATCGAGCCGCCCCAGGCCGATTGGGGCTTGATGGTGAGTGAGGGCCAGAAGCACGTATTTGGCGCGGCGTATATCCCACTGATTCCCGGCGCATTTATTACCGTGACGGTGCTGTCGTTGAACTTTATTGGTGATGCGCTGCGCGATCATCTGGATCCGGTATTGCGCCGGTAAAGCGTGAATGTGCCACATGAGATGCGACGCTGAGAGGATGACAGGATTGGGAGGACCCCCCCTCATCCTGATCCTGTCATCCTCTCAGCGCCGCATTGATTTTTTAGGCCTTCTGCTCATGAACAAGAAATTTTCGCAACATGATTTGGCAATCGACCTTGAAGCTGTCCCTGATGCAGAACCCACCCCCAACCCCTCCCTGGAAAGGAGGGGAGTGTGATCCCCCTCCCCATGACGAGGTAACGCAAAGACTTTCCTTGACAGATTTTTAGCACATCAGGTCTGTATGTATTGAAATGCGATATATCACCTCTCGCCTACTGTGGCTGCCGATCGTGTTGTGGGCCGTGGCCACGCTCACCTTTGTAGTGTTGCGGCTGGTGCCTGGCACGCTGATGGATTCCCTCACCATGCTCAATCTCAGCACCGAGCAAATTGCCAAGTTTAAATCGCAGTGGGACCTCGACAAGCCCATGATTCAGCAATACGGCATTTTCATCACCGATCTGGCACGTGGCGATTTTGGCATCTCCATGAGCAGTGCGGTGCCGATCTCGCGGCTGCTCTACGAGCGCATTCCGCCGACCATCGAGCTGGCGGTCACGGCCATGGTTTTCAGCGCCATCATCGGTGTGAGCGCGGGCGTGATCAGTTCGACCACGCGCAATCGAGCTGTCGATTTCTTTGTGCGCTCGGGCGCGCTGTTGGGTATGTCGGTGCCATGGTTTTGGATCGCAATCGTGCTCATCGTGGTGTTTGCGGTGCGGCTGGGATGGACGCCGGTGAGCGGCCGGATTGACAGCGGCATCGATTACGAGCGCATCACCAACTTCATGCTCATCGATTGCCTGATGACGGGTAACTGGAAAGCACTGCTAAGCTGGCTGCATCACCTGATTTTGCCTGCCTCAGCCATCGCCCTCACCTCGGCCGGCTTCATCGCCCGCCTCACTCGCGCCGCCATGCTCGAAGTGCTGAGCAAGGACTATGTGCGCGCCGCGCGGGCCAAAGGTTTGCTGGAGCGTGTTGTCATCACCCGCCACGCCTTTCGGAATGCCCTGCTGCCCGTGCTCACATTCCTGGGCCTGCAATTCGGCGCGTTACTGGGCGGCGCTGTCATCACCGAGATGGTGTTCTCGTGGCCGGGCATGGGGCGGCTCCTCCTTGATGGCATCGTCCGGCGCGACTACCCGGTGGTGCAGGCTTCTGTCATCGTGGTCGCGTCGATCTATGTGCTGGTCAATCTGGCGGTGGACCTGCTGTACCACCTGGTCGATCCGCGGCTGCGGCGCGCCTAACCCCCATGCGTTTTGCGTGTTTGACGGGTGCCGCGCCGGGGGCTGATCTACAGGCGCAATGCGCGGACATTGCCGAAGCAGGTTGCGCCGGTGTTGAAACATTGGTCTTTCCTACAACGCCGCTGGAGAACTGGCAACATGAATTTCGCGCCGCCACAGCCAATGCGAATCTGCAACCTGTCGCCGTGATATTGGGTGGGTTGGCGTTGTATGCCGGCGATCAAACCTCATACGTGAGTGAGGCTATGCAGGCCATTCGTGAACTCGGCGCGGCGGCTTTGCTCACGCCGGAATATCAATCGCAAAGCCCATTGCCCTTATTCCCGCCCTATCCTGCGCCGCCGATGGATGAACAAGCACGAGTCGACACCGCATTGGACGAGATCAGCGTGCTTGCAACGGCATTGAACGCGCGTGTGTTTTTGGAGCCGATCACCCAATTTGAGAGCCGCTTCTGGCGCGATGTGGACACAGTGCGGCGCGTGTGCGAGCGATTGAACAATCCGCTGGTGCAAGCCGTGCTCGACTTCCACAACATGAATATCACCGAGGCCAACATCAACCAAAGCATTCGAGATGCCGGCCCGCACATCGGCCACGTGCATCTGGCCGACAACAACCGGCGCCTGCCTGGCTACGGCCACATCGCCTTTGCCGATGGCCTGCGCACGTTGCGAGAGGTTGGCTACACCGGCTGGTTTAGTTTCGAGTGCGCGATTTCGCATGACGATTTTGCTGGCGAGCTTCGCCGCTGCATGGCCTGGCTGAAAGGTTTGCATTAACCCATGAACAGATTTGATCCGCTGCAACCGGATGTGTTGCAGAACCCATACCCGCACTATGCGTGGTATCGCGAGCACGAGCCAGTGCACTGGGGAATGCCCGGCGACCCTGGCACTCCCGGCACGTGGTACCTGTTTCTCCACAAGGATGTGGCCCCGGCTCTGAAAGACCCCCGCCTGGGCCGCGAGATTCGCGCTGTGTTGCAGCGCGAGAAGCCCGAAGCGGTGCAGCCGATTGCGGCGGAGTTTGTGCCGCTGCAACAGATGATGGATCGCTGGATGTTCCTGCGCGATCCGCCGACGCACACGCGATTGCGCAGCCTGGTGAACAAGGCATTTATCCCGCGCGTGATCGAGCCGCTATTTCCCAGCATCGTGGCCGGCGCAGACCACCTCATCGACGCCGTCATCGATTCGGGTCACATGGATCTGATTGCCGACTTTGCCAAGCTGCTGCCCGTGTTTGTGATTGCCGAGCTGTTGGGTGTGCCGGCCGAGGATCACCAGTTGTTTTTGCCGTGGTCGAGCGCGTTGGCCACCACGATTGAGTTCAAGCAAACCGATGAGGTGCGCCGCAACGGCACGCAAGCCATGAACGCGATGATGGCCTACTTGCGCGATCTGATTGCCGAACGGCGCAAGCAGCCCCGCGAGGATCTGGTGACGGGGTTGATTCGCGCCGAGGATGGCGGCCACGCGCTCAGTGAGGATGAAGTGCTGGCGACGATTACGCTGCTGCTCTCGGCCGGCAACGACCCCACCCAGCACATGATCGGCAACGCCATCCTCACGCTGTTACGGCACCCCCAACAGCTTAAGCAATTGCTCAACGACTTTACGCTGCTCGAATCGGCCAACGATGAGCTGCTGCGGTTTGATAGTTCGGTGCAGGCCACCTTTCGCTATGCCCTGGAGGATGTTGAAATTGGCGGCAAACAAATTCGCATGGGCGATCACATCGCGCTGGTGTTCGGCTCGGCCTTGCGTGACCCGGCCTATTGCACCCAGCCAGACGAACTCAATTTGAGCCGCGCCAACAACCGCCTGCCATTTGGATTCGGCCCGCACTTTTGTCTGGGCATGCCGCTGGCCCGTCCGATGGGCAAGATCGCCCTGGAGCGATTGCTGCATCGCCTACCCAATCTCGAATTACAGGTTCAACCCGACGATGTGGCCTGGGAAGAACGCGTGGCCGTGCGCGGCCTCAAGACATTGCCGGTGTCGTTTGGTTTGAATTAACCCAATGTGAATCGCAATTGGGTTTGGTTTAAGAGACCCCCGACCCCTAAAGGGGAGTCGCTGACTTACTCAACGACTCCCCTTTAGGGGTCGGGGGTCTCTGAATTGAAACAGAAGTCAACAAACCAAGTTGGCAAATTTATTGATCAGTTGATTTGAAAATCATGGTTAGCCTGAAAAACAAAGTCACCATCATTACTGGCGCAGCGCGCGGCATTGGCCGCGCAACGGCGCTCCGCTTCGCCCAAGAGGGTTCGCACCTGGCCCTGTCCGACATGAATCTGGAGGGTGTGCAGGAGACGGCGGCGCTGTGCCGCGACCTTGGCGTGAAGGCCGTGGCGACTCGAACCGATGTCACCAACACGGCTGATGTAGCCGCAATGGTTGATCATGCGGTGGCAGAGTTGGGCACGATCGACGCCGTATTCAACAATGCCGGTGTGTTCTACAACGCCGGCGCCATCGGCATTCACGACATGACCGACGAGCAATGGGATTTGATGATCTCGATTTGTCTGACGGGTGTGTTCAAGGTCAGCCGGGCCGTGCTGGCGTATTGGGTGAACGCGGACAAAGCCGGCTCGATTGTGAACTCGGCCTCGATCAGTGCCGCAATTGCATTCACCCGCTCGGCCCACTACTGCGCGGCCAAGGCGGGAGTGGCCTCCTTCACCCGTTGCACCGCCCTTGAATATGGCCCCAAAGGCATTCGCTGCAACTCCATCGCACCTGGCATCATCCAGACCGATATGACCAAGCCGGCCTTGAGCAACGCCGACACCATGGCCGATTGGATGCGCCGTATTCCACTTAAGAAGCTCGGCCAGCCCGAGGACGTGGCCGCCGTGGTGGCCTGGCTGGCTTCGGACGACTCGCGCTATGTCACCGGCGACATGATCACCATCGATGGTGGCTGGATGCTGGAATGAAGCCGAAGAGACGGGGGACGACGCGGCGCAGACGCCGGGACGGAAGACGGAAACTTACGAGCCAGAAAGCCGTCTCCCGTCCATCGTCGCGGCTTCTGAGCCGCCCCGTCTCCCCTCCCCAAACGATGAACCTATTCACCCCCGCCATGCGGCAAAACCCCTATCCGTTCTATCGCTGGCTCCGTGATGAGCACCCCATTTATTTCGATGCCGAGCACGGCTTCTGGCTGGTCTCGCGCTATGCCGATGTGCTGGCGGCCTTTCGCGACCCGCGTTTGCTCTCTGGTCGCGGTGATTCGCTGGAGAAGTTAAAAGAGGCTGGTGATGAGGACTTGTCGATGGTCTACAACGCTGTGGCCGATATGGTGCTGTTTGCCGACCCGCCCAAACACACCCGCCTGCGCAACCTGATGCAAAAGGCGTTTACGCCAAAATCGCTCGAAGTCATGCACGCATCGGTGCAGCGCATTACCGACGAGTTGATTGATGCAGTGCGGCCCACCGGCCAGATCGATCTGGTCAACGACTTTGCGATGAAGCTGCCGATGTTTGTGATCAGCGAGTTGTTGGGGGTGAAGCGCGAGCATCGTGAGCAGTTTCAGCAGTGGACCGAGGCCTTCAATACCTTCACCGGCAAGGTGAACACGAGCGCGGAGGAAAACGATCGAACCGTGCGCGGCATGAAAGCGATGTTTGCCTACTTCCGCGAGCGGATTGCCGAACTGCGCGCGCGGCCGACGCAGGGCTTGTTATCGGATCTGGTGCAGGCCGAGATGCAGGGCGACCGGTTGACGCCGGACGAGTTGCTAGCCAATTGCGTGTTGCTGCTATCGGCCGGTTTCGATACCACGGCCAATCTCATCGGCAACGGCGGGCTCGCGCTCATGCAGAATCCGGCGCAGATGCAGCGGCTTCTGGCCGATCCAGGCCTCATGACCGGCGCGGTGGAGGAGTTGACCCGCTACGACAGCTCGGTGCAGTTCACCGGCCGGATGGTGAAGCAGGATTTTGAGTGGCACGGCCAAAACCTGCATGCGGGCGATTTTGTCATGCTGCTGACCGGCTCAGCCAATCGAGACGAGCTGCAATTTGCCGAGCCGGATGTGCTGGATGTGGCTCGCAAAGACAATAAGCATATTGGCTTCGGTTACGGCATTCACTTTTGCCTGGGCGCGCCACTGGCCCGGATCGAGGCCAAAATCGCGTTTGGCACACTGCTGAAGCGCCTGCCCAATCTGAATTTGACGACGGATCAACTGGAATGGCGCGACAACTTCTCGGTGCGGGGTGTTTTGTCGTTGCCGCTGGCGTTTGATATATCAAGTGATTAGTGGTTAGTCGTTAGTTGTTGGTTAATGCTTTACAAGCAGCGACTCATCACTAAAAACTAACGACTAATCACTAACAACATCCTCCATCTCTATGAACGGAAAAGTCATCTTCATCACCGGCGCCGGCTCCGGCATCGGCAAAGCCTGCGCACTGGCCCTGGGCGCGCAGGGTGCAAGTGTCGCGGTCATCGGCCGCACGGCGAGCAAGTGTGAAGCGGTGGCCGCAGAAACAGGCCCGAACGCGTTGGCGATTGAAACCGACATTGCGAAAAGTGCCGATGTGCAACGCGCTATTGCCCAAACCATCGCGCACTTCGGCCGGCTCGATATTCTCATCAACTGCGCCGGCATTAGCCCCAGCGGCAGCGTGACCGAGATCAGCGAAGCCGAGTGGGACGAGTGCCTGGCCATCGATTTGACGAGTAATTTTTTGACGGCGAAATATGCCATCCCGCATCTGAAACAGGCCGGCGGCGGCACCATCATCAATGTGGCCGGCACGTTTGGCATTCGGGCCGCGCGTGGCAAGGCGGCGTATTCAGCGGCCAAGGCTGGCGTGGTCAACCTCACCCGTGCGATTGCGCTGGATTACGCCCGCGACAACATTCGCTGCAATGTGGTGTGCCCGGGCTTTGTGGACACGCCACTGACCGAGGGGTTTAGTGGGCCGGCGCGCGAGGCCTTCCTGGAGCGCAGCCAGCCTCTGCGCGGCATGACCCAGCCCGAAGACGTGGCCTCGCTGGTGGCCTATTTGTGCAGCGACGCCGCGCGCATGATCACGGGCCAGAGCTTTGTGATTGATGCCGGGCAGCAGGCGGGCCTGTTTTGACTCGCACGGGTTGAGTCGCAGGAAAGAAGAACGGGGAAGGCGCTCTTCTTTCCTGCCCTTAGCTTCTACTTATCCGTTCGCCGAATCATGATGCCGTCGGCGGTTTGCTCGATGATGGCGCGCTTGCCGATGCCGAGCTTGTCGCGCATCTCACGAGGCAACTGCACGCGGCCGGCCGAATCCAGCACTGCCACCTCGACGAACTCATCGAACTTGGCCTCTTCGGTGCCGGCCATGCTCACCAGCGCGCTCTCGATGTTGCCGGCGGTCTGGCGCACAATTTCGGATGAGGTTTTGCCGTCGCGGATGGCGACGACGCGGCCAACTTCCTCGGCAATCTTGGCATCGTGCGAGACGATGAGCACGGTGATGCCGTCCTTCTCGGCCAGCTCGCGAAACAGGGCGAAGATGCGCCGCGAGGTCTGGGTGTCCAACTCGCCGGTCGGCTCGTCGGCCAGTAATAACCTGGGGCTGTTGGACAGGGCCACGGCGATGGCCACGCGCTGCTGTTCACCACCGGAGAGCTGACCCAGCTTGTGGCTGCGCCGGTTGTCCAAACCGACTCGGGCCAGCAATTCGCGCGCAATCTTGCTGCGGTTGCGCCGGCCGCTCAGCAGCATGGGCGTTTCGACGTTTTCCTCGGCCGTCATGTAGGGCAGCAGATTGCGGCTGACCTGTTGCCACACAAAGCCCACTTTGTCGCGACGATATTTGTCGAGTTGGGCATCGTTTAGCTTGAGAAGGTCCTGCCCCTCGACCAGCGCGGTGCCGGCTGAGGGCCGGTCCAGGCCGCCCAATACA
Source organism: Thermoflexales bacterium (assembly GCA_038213625.1). Taxonomy (GTDB): domain Bacteria; phylum Chloroflexota; class Anaerolineae; order J036; family Brachytrichaceae; genus JANMVQ01. The sequence goes on along the minus strand of JBBQST010000011.1, from coordinate 14,153 downwards.
TTCATCAGCGTGCTTTTGCCGCTGCCGCTGGCACCGATGATGGCGGTGCATTCGCCGTGTTCGATCGTCAGATCAAGACCTTGCAATGCAAAGACTTCAATGTCGGCTACTTTGTAAATCTTGACGAGGTTTTCACAGTGGATGAAGCTCACACAGGGGAGTATAGAACAGATAAGAAAGGAAGAAGGCAAAAGGCAAAAGTAAGAAGTTAGAGATTCTTTCTTGCTTTTGCCTTTTGCCTTCTTCCTTTTTTATACGGTCGGCGTCAGCAGATCGCGCCAGGCTTTTACGGTTTTGCGGCCCCATTGGACGCGCTGGTCCGGGGTCATGGCAAAAATGGTTTGCAGAATACGGGTTCGGGTGATGGGCGACATTTTCGCGATGGGCTCGCCGGCATCGCGCACTTCGGGGTGGGTGTCGATCCATTCCTGGTGCCGGCGCTTCATCTCGACGCTCAATTCGGGGATGCGCTCGCTAAAAATATTGATGAGCTGCATGTCTGGCGTGAAGAAGGCCATGATGGGAATGCGCAGCGGGGTCGTGGTGCAATCGGCCGGCGGCGTGTGGCACAGTTTTTCTACAATATGCGCGCTCTTGGTGAAGCGAAACAGCTTGAGCTTGAGCGTGCCGATCTCGACCGAGAGCCGGCTGATGATGGGCACATCGCGCAATGAATCCGGGCTCTCGTCGTCGGTGACGACCAGGACATTGGTTTTGGGCATTTTGCGGAAAAACGCCAGATCATCGGCCGGAACGAGTTCAATCGCTTTGATGAAGTTGGCCCTGAAGTTTTCCTTATTGCGCTCGATGCTGGCCATGTAGTGGTCCAGCCGCAGCCCTTGTTCAAAATCTTCTGCACTAATCATTGGTGGGGGTCCATTTGGCGCAGTGTGCGCGTGAGCGTGGCATGGGTGTGTTGAGTTTCGGAAGGCGATTTAGCCGGCTTCAAAAGTATAGCCGATGGCTTTGAAGTATTACGCTTTGACAATAAAGACACAAAAAAGTTACTTTAACCGATAAACCCTGAGTGTATTCTAAACGCTCGGGGCTCATTTAGCGCTATTTCACCTGCGCAAGATATAAAGGCGTGATGCTGACCGTTTTTACAAGCTTGTTGCAAGGCCGGGTCTGACTCGGCGACTCGCGCCAGATGCATTGAGCTTTCACCTGGAAAGAAATCTTCCCGGCACCGTTTTTTAACGCAGCTTCTTAGCACGGCTTCTTAGCACGGCTTCTTAGCACGGCTTAAGTCTAATCTCAGCAAACGGAATTGTAACGCGGTGTCTTACAAATCAGCGCTGGCCTGAAAGCCTATCCTACACAGATGCGGCCCTTTTCACTAACAAATCCGAGATAATGCCTTCAATGACCTGCTCAAGTCAGCGTGGCCGGCGTGCGCCTCATCGCCGGGCCTCAGCTCCCTTTCGTGTCGTTACCTTGCTGTTTTGTTGTGTGCTGATGGGTCTGGTGGGATGTACGTCGGAACCGCAGCCGGCTGATCTCACTCCCACTCCTGCCAGCGAGCCCACGCCCTCCGGCTCAGCCCAGCCCAATGCACCCACCCTGATTGTGACGGTGCCGGCCAATACGCCGGTCCCCACGCTCGCCCCTACGCCGTTTCAGGTGAATTATGTTGCGGGGGTGTTGCCAACGCCGGACCCGCCCAAGCCCATCAAAAACACCGGCGCCATGACCACGACCTATCTGGTTCAACGCGGCGACACGATCGGTGGCATTGCAGTTGCAGTGAATCTCGATGTTGAAACCCTGCGCCTTGCCAATGGCCTGACGGTGCGCCAGGCGGACCGAATTCGCGCAGGCCAGACCCTGCTGATCCCGCGGGCGGTGGTGGAGCATGCGCCAACGTTCAAACTCATCCCCGACAGTGAACTGGTGAACAGCCCCACCGCCATCGACTTTAAGCTGGATGGCTATGTAAACATGCAACGCGGCTATCTGAATAACTATACCGAGGATGTGGCTGGCGAGACGCTGACCGGCGCACAAGTGGTGCAGCGGGTGGCCGAGCAATTTAGCGTGCACCCGCGGCTCCTGCTGGCACTGATCGAATACAGCAGCGGCTGGGTAACCAATCTTGCGCCAACGGGCGACCAGTTGCTTTATCCCCTCGGCTGGAAGCGCACCAATCTGAGCGGCCTGTATATCCAGCTGAATTGGGCGGCCGCGCGCCTGAATGAAGGCTATTACGGTTGGCGGTTGGACAGCCGCTACATCATCCGGCTGGACGACGGCGGCTATGTCTTTGTGGGCAATACGATCAATGCGGGGACAGCCGGGTTGCAAAACTATCTGGGTGCCATCCACACCCAACCCTTGTACGCCGATGCGATGGGACCCAACGGATTTATCCAGACGTATATCAAACTGTTTGGTGATCCGTGGCAATACGACATCGGCCAGTTGGTGCCGGCTGGGTTGAAGCAGGTGCCGCTGGCATTGCCGTGGAAAAAGGGCGAGATCTGGTATTTCACCGGCGGCCCGCACAGCAGTTGGGCCAATGGCACCCCGTGGGGGGCACTGGATTTTGCGCCGGAGAGCACAGCCGGCTGCACGCCGCTGGACGATTGGACCACAGCCATGGCCGATGGGCGGATTGTCCGCAGTGTGAATGGTGAGGTGGTGCAGTCGCTGGACCCGCGTCAGGACGAACGCGCCGGCTGGAGTGTGCTGTATATGCACATCGGCAATGAGGCCAGGATTCCGGCAGGCACGTGGCTGGCGCTGGGCGACCGCATCGGCCATCCCAGTTGTCAGGGCGGTGTCGCGCCGGCCGCGCACATTCATGTGGCCCGCAAATACAACGGCGAGTGGATTAATTCCGATGGCGCCATACCCTTCGACATGGGTGGCTGGCTGGCCTCCGAGGACGAGAGTGCCCAGGAGTACAACGGCCTGCTCAAGCGTCAGAATCAGACGCGCGAGGCCTGCGAGTGCAAGGTGAATCGCACAAATGGCATCGGCTGGTGAGCCGAGTTCTAAGTAAGACTGATAACTATCTCAGCACCATCAGTGCTATGCCGAGCACCGTCATCACGGCAATGCCAATTGGCAACAGATTGAGCGGGTTATGCCAGTTCCAATGTGCGTTGAAATCGATGGGGTTGCGTGAGCCGTTATTGGCGCGTTCGCCGGACCGGTTGTGGTGTAAGGTATTCATGCGGACTAGCGTACGAAAAACCGCTCGAAAAGTAGATGGATAATTGAAGTTATTTCGGCTGGCCGAGTTGTGATTCCAAGGAAAACCATGGCTGTGACTTACGAATCTGAGCGTGTGTTAGATGAGACGAGCTGGCGCATTCTGGAGATCTTGCAGACCGATGCGCGCATCTCATGGGCTGAGTTGGGCCGGCGGGTCAACCTGTCTTCACCGGCCGTGGTCGAGCGAGTGCAGCGGCTGGAGGCGGCCGGCATCATCCAAGGCTATGGTGTCCGAGTCAACACGGCCAAACTGGGCTACCCTGTGCGCGCGATCATTCGAGTGGACACCAACGGCAATGACCATGTGGCGCGCAATGTTCAGCTGATGCAGCGCATGCCCGAGGTTTTGGAATGCCACCGCACCACCGGCGAAGATTGCTACTACGTCAAGGTGGCCGCCGCAGACATGGAGCGCCTGACCGCGGTCATCGAACAGCTGGCGACCATGGGCCGCACCAAGACCAGCATGGTGCTGGAGAGCCCCATCGCGCACAAGGTGATTGGGCCGGAGGGCGAGGTGGGGAAGTAACTGGCTGCTAGCGCGCCCGCCAGGCTTCGATGTTGCCGCGAATCTGTTCGATGTGGCCGGGGATGTGCGCGGCATACGTCATCAGCCAGGCCTCCAGCGGCACCTGCTCTTGCAATTCTGGGTGGAAGTAGGTGTGGGTCCAGGTTGCTTCGGGCAGTGTGCGAATAAGGTCGTAGGTCATCTTGCGCACCAGCCGGATTAAGGCCAACGCATCCTCGACATCGCGCTGGTGGTAGTCGAGCGCAATCGCCCACCCGTCCTGGTCGTAACCCATGATGGCACCGCCAGACTGTGCCACGGCCTTGCGGCAGCGCAAATAGCTGTTGGTCTCGCTATCGGCCATGTGCACGACCATCTCGTGCACGCTCCAATCGGCCGGTGACGGCTTGAACTGCCACATCTCTCTGGGCGTGTGGGCCAGTTGCGCCGCCAGCTCGTCCCAGCCGCGACCATAGTGTTCGATGTAGTTTGTGCGTTCCTCGGGCGTCATGGGGCGAGAGGCTAAATCAAAATGGCGCTGCGGCAAGGGCCACTTCGGGTGAAAGCGGGCAGACCACCCTCATGGACACACGACCTCTTCATCGGCAGCATCAGGCTCTTCATCATCTTTTTTGCGCGGGAGGCCGCCGCAGGTGGAACTGGCGATGGCCCACTCCAGTATCTCTTCGCTCCAGGCGGCATCCGGCACGTCTGTGTCCTGCGCCGGCTTGGCCTGCTCTTTCGCGCGCTCATCCCCGGGCGCATCTTTTTCTGGAGACTGGGTATCGCTCATTCCCTGATTTTACGGCGACCGCGTGATGCCCACATTGGAATGGAGGCTTCTTGGCAGGATTCCGCAGCCATCGCGTTATCATGCGGCCGATATGGCAAATGAGATTGAGCGTAAGTATTTGGTGACGAGTGACGAGTGGCGGGTCAGCAGTCGGCGCGCCGATTTGCGCCAGGGGTATATCTCGCGGCAACCTGGCCGCAGCGTGCGCGTGCGCACCCAGTTCCAGGAGGACGGCGAGGGTCAGGCCTTTCTCACCCTGAAAGGCTCGCGGCAGGGCATAACGCGCCCAGAGTTTGAGTACGAGATTTCGATCAGCGATGCCATCTATATGCTGAACCAGATGTGTGAGAAGCCGCTCATCGAAAAGACGCGCCACTATGTAGACTATGCCGGCCTCACCTGGGAGGTGGATGAATTTCGCGGCGAGAACACCGGCCTCATCGTTGCCGAGGTGGAACTGAAGCACGCGGATCAACCTATCGAACTGCCCCCTTGGATCGGCAAGGAAGTCACTAACGACAACCGCTACTACAACTCGCAATTAGTGCTCAATCCGTATAACCTGTGGTGACACAGATGTGGCTGATGGCTGCTGGCAGCTAGCCGCCATCAGCCAGCCGCAATGCGAAACCTACGCGTCTGAGTGGTGAAAAACCCCCGCTCTGCATCACCTGAGTTACACTTTTGCCGACATGCCGATTCTTGAGCCGCTCTCCTTTGAAGTTATCTCGCACAGCGATGAGCAAACCCAGCGCATCGGCGCGCGGCTGGGCGTGTTGTTGCCGACCCCGAGCCTTGTGGCGCTGATCGGCCCCATGGGTGCCGGCAAAACCCACTTTGCCAGAGGTGTGGGCGCGGGTTGGGGGGCCGAGCAGGCGCTGCGCAGCCCCACGTTCACGCTGATCCAAACCCATCATCAAGCCCGGCCTGCCGGTGTGGCCGATACGGCAATCAGCGAGCCGCGCGGCACGCTCTATCACATCGATCTCTATCGGGCCGAGACGGATGCCGATCTCAACAGCATTGGCCTTGACGATATTCTGGAAGAGCCCGACGCCGTTTGTCTGATCGAATGGCCGGATCGGATTCTGGACCGGCTTCCTCCTGAGACCATTCGAGTCAAACTGGAGGTGTCGGCCGAGACCAAGCGCATGCTCACGTTTTCGACTCAGGCCACCCGCACCTGGCAGGTCCTTCTGGCATTTCGCAAGAGCGTTTTCGGCGTCTAAAGTTCATGGCTACCGCAAAAATTGCATCTAATCCCGCCACGGCCGTTACGGCTTCATCGGCTTCAACAGCCCTAACCGCCAACCCAGCCAAGCCGGCGTCGATTCTATTGGCCATCGATACCTGCACGCGGCGGGCCAGCCTGGCGCTGCGCGATGCCACCACGTTGCGGGCCGAGATCACCTGGGAGTGCCAGCGCCAGCACACGGCCGCGGTCAGCGCCAAAATACAGGACCTGCTCCAGACCAGCCAGATCGACCCGGCCGAGATCGGCGCGGTTGCGGTGGCCGTTGGGCCGGGCTCGTTCACCGGGGTGCGCTGCGGCCTGGCTATCGGCAAAGGCATCGCCACTGCCAATCACCTGCCCATGATCGGCCTGCCTGCCTTTGAGGTGATCGCGCGCGCGCAACCCAACACGCGCCAGGCCATCTATGCGCTGGTGGAAGCGGGCCGCAGCCGGGTGGCCGTGTGCCGGTATGAATGGGTTGAGGGAGAGTTGGTGGTTGCCGATACCTGGCGCGTCATGGGTTTCGATGAATGGGTCGAGGATATAAAATCGCCGGCCTGGGTGTGTGGTGATCTGGCCCCTGCACTGTTGAAGGCGCTGCAAGCTCGAACCAAGCTGAAGGTGGAGGTTGCGCCGGCCTGGCTGAATTTGCGGCGCGCGGGTGTGCTGGCCGAGCTGGCCTATGCAAACTGGCAGCGCGGCGAGGTGCAGGATGCCGCCGCCGTGTTGCCCATTTATCCGCCGGAATAGCTGGAATTTGGAGCTTTTGGAGTTGTTGTTGCGATGGTTCAAGATGCCACTCAATTTGCAGTTGAACGCATGACGCTGGAGGATGTGCCCACGGTCATGGAGATCGAGCACAAGTCATTTCCACTGGCCTGGCCGGAGCGAGCCTATCGCTACGAGATTGCCGAAAATCCCAACGCGTATTTCATCGTGGTGCGAGCCAGGTCTGCAACAGCCGCGTCCTCACCAGCCACTTCCACAACCGCGCCTACCCGGCCCGTGCACTGGTTTGGCCGCTTATTCCGGCGCAATGCTGTGCCAACGTCGGTCGAGACGGCCACCGCGCTGCAAGGCGTGTCGTTGGGCCAGCCCAGCATTGCCGGCTATGGCGGGATGTGGATGATGGTGGATGAAGCCCACATCGCCACCATCGCCTCGCACCCGCAGTGGCGCGGCTGCGGCGTAGGTGAACTCTTACTGGTAAACATGCTCACCGAAGCCCAACGCAAGAACGCCATCCACGCCACGTTGGAGGTGCGGGTAAGCAACACGGTCGCGCAACGGCTCTACCACAAATATGAATTTGAAGAAGTGGGCCGGCGCAAAGCCTATTACCAGGACAACCGCGAGGATGCCTACATCTACACGATCACGCATTTCCAAACCCCGGAATATGCCGCGCGGCTGTATGCGCTCAAACGCGCCCTTATGCGACGGTTGTCGCCGGAGTGAACTTCAAATGTCGGACTTCTAGGAAAAAGTCTGACATTTCAGGCTAGGTCTTCGGCCGAATCCATTGCGACAACAACGACGGCCGTTGCAAGCCATTGGGCGCGGCCAGGGTAATCAACGCGCTCTCCAGGTGGTCGTTGTCGATGCGGCGAATGAGCCGGCCGCTGTGAGCGATGCTGACGCTGCCGCGCTCTTCGCTCACGATGACGGCGATGGCGTCGGTGCCTTCAGTCACGCCGATGCCGGCGCGGTGGCGTAGACCCACTCGAAAATCATCGATTGAGGTCGAGGTCAGCGGCAGCACGCAGCCGGCCGCAATGATGCGTCCACGCCGGATGATGACGCCGCCGTCGTGCAGGGGCGTGTGTGGGTCGAAGATGGTCAGCAGCAACTCGGGTGATAGTTCGGCATCCAGCAACACGCCGGTGTCGACCAGATCCTGCAGCCCGGTGTCGCGTTCCAGAATGATGAGCGCGCCCTGCCGTTTGGCCGCCAGTTTTTGCGCGCCGTCGGTGACCTTGCGAATCAGCACTTCCAACTCGGTTTTGCGCGGCGACACCAGCATCTCATTCACCCGGCCCAACCGCTCCAGGGCCCGCCGCAACTCAGGTTGGAAGATGACGGGAATGGACACCAGCAGCGCTGGAATACCCGAGCGCAGGATGAGGCCAAAAGTCGGCAACTGCGCCAGCCCGCTCAGCAGCACCCCGATGATGCCAACGACCAGCAAGCCGCGCAACAACGGCACCGCCTGAGTCGCCCGCACCAATAGCAACAGCAAGAAGAACACCACAGACACCAGCGCGATGTCTAAAATCGCGAGGCCGTCCAGGCGTTGCAAAATCCAAAGGATGTCGGTCATGTTGAGTTGAGAAGGCGGATCAAGTTGATAAAGTTAGTCAGGTTGATCAGGTTAGTCAGGTTGGTAAGGTTGGTCAGGTTGGTCAGGTTGATCAGGTTGATAAAGTTTCACGTGCGCATAGGTCCAACCTGATCAACCTGAACAACTTTACGAACCTTAAAAACGCTGCTCCAAAACGCTCCTCCGCCATCTTCCTCAGGCCACATTAAACACCCAAGCCAAAACAGCCTTCTGGGCATGCAGCCGATTCTCAGCCTGATCGAAGATAACGGACTGTGCGCCATCGGCCACCTCATCCGTAATTTCCTGGCCGCGATGTGCTGGCAGGTCGTGCATGACGATGGCATCCGGGCGGGCCAGACTTACTAATTCGCGATTCACTTGATAAGGCGGGAAGACGCGTTGGCGCTCCTCGGCCTGGCGCTCCTGGCCCATGCTGTACCACGCGTCGGTGTAGACCACATCGGCCGCTTCCACGCCGTTGCGCGCATCCTCCACCACGGCGATGCTGCCCCCGCTGGCCGCGGCAAACCGCTGCGCCTGCGCCACCACCGGCGCGCTAATCTGGTAGCCATGCGGTGCCGCAAAGGTGATGTGGCCGCCCAACATCGTCACGCCAAATGCGAGTGAATTGGTGATGTTGTTGTTCGCGTCACCCACGAACGTGACATGCAAATCTTTGATGCTGCCCTTGTTCTCGATCATCGTCATCAGGTCGGCCATGGCCTGGCACGGGTGCTCGTAGTCGCTCAGGCCGTTGATCACCGGCACGTGCGCCCATTTCGCCAGTGTCTCGACATCGCTGTGGGCAAACACACGGGCCATGATGCAATCGACATAGCGCGCCAGCACGCGAGCCACATCCGGCACGCTCTCGCGCTGGCCCAGCTTTACTTCATCGGGGCCGATGTAAATGGCGTGGCCGCCCAGGTCGAGCATGGCCATCTCGAACGAAACTCGCGTGCGCAGGCTGGGTTTGGTAAACACCATGCCCAGGCTCTTGCCCTGCAACACCTGGGGGTTGCCGCGCTTCTTCCATTCGCGCTTCAGTTGGATGGCCGTCTGAAGCATGTCGGATAATGCACCGGGATCAAGTTGAGCGATGGAGAGAAAATCTTTTTTGGTTGCTTTCGTCTGAGTAATCGGGCGGCTGCTCATGGGATGCGGATTCTAACGGCAAACAATTCATGATTCGACGTGTGTTTGGCTTTGTGCTGCTGGTGGTGCTGAGTTTTGCTGCGCCACTTGCAGCCCGGTTGCGCGACGACACATGGTCTGGTTATCGCAATTACACCAGTCCCTGGCTGGGCGATTTGCCATCGGGTGCCATCCGGCCCGCACTCTCGCCCCGGGTGATCTGTGTGCTGGTGCGCGGCCTGCGGCTGGACGAGAGCCGCACCATGCCGACGTTGCAGATCCTGCGCCAACGTGGTCTGGATGCCACCGTCGCCCTCGCGCCGCCCACCTATCGCATGCCGGTCTGGATCAGTCTGGTCAGCGGTGCCACGCCAGACATTCACGGCATCACTCGCAACGACGCATTTTTGCCGCAGGATGGCCAGATCGATACCTTGTTTGCCCAGTTGCGCTTCGCCAACCGCAACAGCGCCGTGGTCGGCTCCATCGCCTGGAACGACTGGTTTGGGCAGGATGTGGGCCGCTTTGAGGAAATGATTGAGCCCGAGCCCAATTTGCGCGACGACGCCGCCATTAATACGGCCATTCAAATCATTCAAACCGCGCAGCCTGCGCCGCAGTTTGTGCTGGTCGAGCTATCGGCATTGGAAGGATTGAGCCAGACCCACTTCATCGACACCACCGGCCCCATTCCTGCGCCCCTTGTCGATGCCATTCTGTCCACGACCCAGGTCACCACCCAAACTCTGGCCGATGCCATCACCCTGACCGATGCGCGCATTCAACGCCTGTATTCGGTGCTGGATTTCAATACCAGCACCCTGATCGTGTTGTCCGACCGCGGCCGGGATGATCGCGGCCACGATGGTGGTGACGATGCCGACGTGTCACGCGTGCCGCTGATCATGGCCGGTGCTGGCATTCAACCCGGCGGCCAGGATATCGTAAAGCAAGCCGCCATTGCGCCCACGCTGGCGGCGCTCCTAGGCATCGCCATGCCGATGCAGGCCCAGGACGCGCCGCTGATCGGCAACCTGGAGGTTTCGCATGTGCAACCGCTGCCTGAAGCCGCTGCTGCTCCGGTGACCTCGACCACGGCGCTGAATGAAGTGCGGCCCAACACCAGCGCGCTCGCGCCGATGGCCGCGGTCATGCTCGACTCGGCTCAACAGCGGGTCACCTTCGACGAATATTGGAGCGAGATCATGGGCGAGCCGCGCTTTGCGGCCGAGACCTTCCAACGCTATCGCATCGGCATCGCCGGGGGCAACGTGACTGCGTTCGAGCAATTCCAGGCCGAGATCAGCGCCAAACGCGAAGCCGCCCAGTCGATACGGCTCACCCGCGAGCGATTGCAACGCCTGCCCCTTTTGCTGGGTGCCGTGCTGGGACTCATCGCGTTCATAGGCCTGTTGTTGCAGCAATATCCGCTGCAACCGTTCATCGGGACCGCGCTGTATTACGTGTTGTGGCTGGGTCTGTTCAGCCTGCTCGATCGATTTCGCCTGTCGCTGTCGATGTTTGCCGACGGCCAGTTGGAGCCATTTCTGGGCACGGTCGCACACAGCGCCTCGCTGCTGATGTTGGGCGTGGCTGTGTTTGTGGCGTTGCTCACCGGCCGGCACAAAAATATGCTCGATGCCAGCATCACCGGCATCAACACGCTGGGGCTGATTGCGGCCGTGCCGGTGGGCGTGCTGATGTGGTTCTACTGGCAATATGGTCTGGGCTTTACCTGGGGGTTGCCGAGCTCGGGTTTGCTCGCGGCGCTACTCATTAGCCTCACCCACATCGTCGCATTCAGCGCCATCCTGTGGGCCGGTGGGCCAGCCTTGCCCATCGCGCCGATCGTGTTTGTGGCCGTGGGTGTCATCTTTCTGCTGGTGCGACGCCGGCCCAAGCAAGGGCTGCACTATGAGCGATTCAGAATCAAGTAGTGTGGATGAATCATTCGCAATTGCCGATGGGTGCATTCTTTTATTAGGCAAGCCTGCCTTCGTTGGAGCGTGGCGGCAGCCGCCCGCATGCTGCGCCCTACAAAAATCCGGCACCCAACAAGGCTCTGCTGCAGACTGCCGCTTTCAGCGAATGCACCCGACTCATTTTGACCAATGTAACTCTAATATCACCTGTGATATACTCTCTGCTTATCATAAAAGCCAGCAACACCAAGAGTTCCTGATTAGAGTAGACCTCCTGTCGCGGTTCGGTACTCGGCCGACCCAACAACACCAGACACCAGAGGTTCCTCACACTCATCAGCCACTTTAAGTCCTCTCTCTCACGAAACCACTTCGACATACCGTGGACCTCGTGCGGGCAGCTTCTTAAACCAGAATTCTTTGGGACCTGCGAGGTACTAGTGCATTGGCCCCACGGCCAGAGGATGTTTTGTTTCAGTGAGTTTTTCTCAATTTAATCTTGATGCGCGCCTGATGCGCGCCATCGAAAAGTCGGGCTATACCGTTCCGACCCCTATTCAAGCCGCGGCCATTCCGGTCGCTTTATCGGGTGCTGATGTGATCGGCACCGCCCAAACCGGCACCGGCAAAACCGCTGCTTTTGTGTTGCCCATCTTGCAGCACCTGCTGGAAAAAGAAGACCAGCAAACCCCAGAGACGCCCCGCCGCAAGGCGCATCGGGCACTCATCGTCACCCCGACCCGCGAGCTGGCCGAGCAGATCTATGACACGGTTCGTGTCCTGGGTGAGTTCACTAAGATTCGTTGCGCCACCATTTACGGCGGCGTAGGCACCTATGACCAGGAACGCGCCATGCGCGGCGGTGTCGAAGTCATCGTGGCCTGCCCGGGCCGCCTGCTCGACCATGCCGATAGCGGTCTGCTCAAGCTCGACGGCATCGAGACCCTGGTGCTGGACGAAGCCGACCGCATGTTCGACATGGGCTTTTTGCCGGCCGTTCGCCGCATTTTGCAGAACATGCCCAAGCAGCGCCAGACCATGCTGTTCTCGGCCACCTTCCCGCGCGAAGTGGAAGAGCTGGCCGCCGCTGCAGTGAAGAAACCGCAGCGCATTTCGATCGGACGCTCGCAGCCGGCCACCACCGTCACCCATGCGTTGTATCCGGTGACCCAGCACTTGAAGAAGAAACTGCTGGTGACGCTGCTTCGCAAGGAAGATGCCTTCTCGATGCTGGTGTTTACCCGCACCAAGCACCGCGCTGAATCCGTCGCCCGCCAATTGGTGCGTGAGGGCTTTAAGACCACCAGTTTGCACAGCGATCGCTCGCAGAATCAGCGGCAAGCTGCGCTAAACGGCTTCAAGAGTGGCAAGTACCAGGTCATGGTCGCCACCGATATTGCCGCCCGTGGTTTGGATGTAGAGAGCATCTCCCACGTCATTAACTATGATGTGCCAGATACCGTGGATGCCTACATTCACCGCATCGGCCGCACCGGCCGGGCCGAGCAGGAGGGCGATGCCTTCACCCTCGTGACGCCCGAAGACGGCGACATGGTGCGCGACATTGAGCGCGCCCTGGGCCAGAAAATTACCCGCCTGACGGTGGAAGGGTTTGATTACTCGGCCGCCCCGGAGCGCCTGCCCGATGGCGAGCGTGAGCAGCCCCAGTCACAATCACGTGGTCCGCGCCAGTCCTATGGCCAGAACCGCAATGACTCTCGTGGCGGCGCAAGCAGCGGCGCTCGCAGCAGCGGCGGTGGTCGTGGTGATTCACGCCAGGGTAGCTCTGCTGGCCGAGGTCAGTGGAACAGCCGCAGCACCCCGGTCAATGGCAATGGTGCGCCCCCCCGCTCAAATGGCAACAACTTCAACGCTCAACCTGTGGTGGCCCAGAACGCTGCGCCCGCCAACTTGAACGGTGAGTTTGATGCTGAGCAGCCGCAGCCGAGCCCGGAGCGCCTGGCCCAGTTGCACAACAAGACCGCGGGTGATCTTCGCCGCGAGCAAGTTCGCCGCGATCAGTCGAAGGCGCGGCAGGAATATGCCGCCGGCCAGAGCACGCGTGGCTCGCAGAGTGGCGGCACACCCAGCCGCAGCAGTTCGCCGTCGAGCCGCCGCCGCACAGGTGGTGCGCAGGGTTCAGCCGGTGGCTACACAGGTGGCACATCCAACTCATCATTGCAGTCTGGTTCATCAGCGGCCCGCAAGCCGTTGCAGAAGACCAAACGGCCGTATAGCAGCCGCAATCGCGCTGGCTAATTGAGCCGCACGCATCACGCGTAACACACGCCCGATGGTGTCGAAACTTCGACACCATCGGGCGTTTTTGTTTGCCTCGCTGGTGTCTTGAAAGATGGCAGGTGGGAGCAACAAGCTGTCAGATCTGCGCAAGACAGATCGCGGTTGCATTTTTATCATCACACTCATTCAAGTTGATTCGACTTGATTAACTGATTCATCAAGCGGGGATTTTGGACAGAATGAACAAAATTTTACTGAATGGGGATCAGCGCGGATGTATTCGCTGAAAGTGGCAATCATCAACGTGATCTTATTGCGCGCTAGATTTTCGTTGGGGCGCAGCACTGCTGCGCCCCAACCTCGGCGTGCTCGCCCCTAAAAAGAATGCACTTCAAATCAGTTCCCCATTCTGTTTTATTTTGTTCATTCTGTCTAAAATCCCCGCCCGGCCACCGAAACCACTTTGCGCGCCAGGCGGTTTGGCAGTTCAATGAAGCCCTATGAAACTAGGACTTGGACTATACGGCAGCATGCTCACGGACGACAACTTTCGGTTTGCCAAACAAGCCGGCGCCACTCACATCGTCGCTCACGTGGTGGGCAATTTCAAGAAGGCCGGCACCGACACGCTAGTCACTGACGGCTCCAAAGCGTTGGGCTTCGGCTATAGCAATCCGCCCGACGACATCTTTAGCTACGAGTGGTTTCGCGACCTGCGTGCGCGCATCAATGCAGCCGGGCTGGAGTTGGAAGCCATCGAGAACTTCGAGCCGGCCCAC
>JBBQST010000010.1:0-23242 GCA_038213625.1 Thermoflexales bacterium | reverse complement strand
GGGGCGAGTCTGAGACCCGCCCCATAGGCACGAAAATAAGGATCACGAATGCGAAAATCCACCAAAACGCTAGGATTGAGTCTGGTTTCAGAGACCCCCGACCCCTAAAGGGGAGTCGAAGACGTCAGCAGCGACTCCCCGTTAGGGGTCGGGGGTCCATTGACGAAGCTCAAGATGAGCCTAACGCTGCTTAATTTCGTGCCTATGGGGCGGGTCTGAGACCCACCCCTACATGGCTTAAATGCCCCTAAATCAGAATGCACCCGTTTGTTGATGGGAAGCGCGAAGGATTGTGCACGTGCACGATCTTGCCTCAGCGACAGTAGGACAATACACACCATGCCACAACGAATTGAACCGCTCCCCGGCCAGGAAAGTGTTTGGGACTACCCGCGTCCACCCCGCGTCGAGGCCATCAGCAAACATATTTTAGTCCTCTTCAACGGTGTGGTTGTTGCCGACACGCGCCGTGCCAAACGGGTGTTGGAGACCAGTCATCCACCGGTGTATTACCTGCCGCCGGAGGATGTCCAGATGGCGTATTTGCAACCGGCCAACGGCAGCAGTGTGTGCGAGTGGAAGGGCAGCGCTGGCTATTACAACCTCGTCGTCGGGAACCGGCAGGCCGATCAGGCCGCATGGGCCTACGCCCACCCCACTCCCGCATTCGAGAGCATTCGCGACCATATCGCCTTTTATGCGAGCCGTGTGGATGCGTGTTACGTTGACGACGAGCGGGTCATCCCTCAACCCGGCAACTTCTATGGTGGCTGGGTCACGGCTGATGTGGTCGGGCCGTTCAAGGGTGAACCTGGAACCCTGGGTTGGTGAGTGATGCGGTTCAACCAGATTCATGCGCTCGAATTAAAATCACGCTCACATGACAAACTTTCAAATCGCCGATGAAGTGGCCGCAGCCCAACGCAACGGCGTGCCCGTGGTCGCGCTCGAATCCACCCTCATTACCCACGGCCTGGCCTACCCGCGCAACGTCGAAACGGCATTTGAAATTGAGCAGGCGGTGCGCGACGGAGGTGCCGTGCCAGCCACCATTGCTGTGCTAAATGGCCGCATCACGATTGGCTTGACAGCCGGGCAGATTGAGGCGTTGGGCCAGAGCAGCGATGCGCGAAAATGCAGCTTGCGCGATCTCGGCATCGTGGTCGGCCTGGGGCTGAATGGCTCGACCACGGTGGCCACCACCATGTGGATTGCCCAGCAGGCTGGCATCGCCGTGTTTGCCACCGGCGGCATCGGCGGTGTGCATCGCGGCCACCCCTTCGATGTGAGCGCGGACTTGACCGAGCTGAGCCGCACAGCCACAACAGTCGTGTGCGCCGGGGCCAAAGCCTTGCTCGATTTGCCGCTGACCTTTGAGCATTTGGAGACCCTGGGCGTGCCGGTGATCGGCTACCAGTCCGACGACATTCCCGCGTTCTACTCGCGCAGCAGCGGTATTCGCGCCGATATTCATGCGATTGATGCACACGCCGTGGCCCGGATTGTGCGTGCCCGCCGCGAACTCAACCTACCCGGCGGCGAACTGGTGTGCGTGCCAGTCCCCAGCGCGTTTGAGTTGCCGCGCGAGATTGCAGAAAAGGCCATTGATGAGGCTCAGCGACAGGCCGATGCCCAGGGCATTCAGGGTGCAACGGCGACGCCGTTCATGTTGGGCCAGATTGCCACCATTACGCAGGGTGCCAGTGTGCGTGCCAACACAGCCCTGCTGGTGAATAATGCACGCGTGGGGGCCGAGATTGCCACGGCATTGCGGGTTAAAAATTAAGTCCAGATTTTGGACAGAATGACAGGATAGACAAAATTAAGGAACTTCATTTTTGTGCATTCTGTCATTCTGTCCAAAATCCGTGTCTGTCCAGTCCGTTAGAAACGCATGAATCAGTTGGGTGTGCCAGAGTGGGCCGTGTTTGAAGAGCAGATGCGCGATTTGTTGCCGCATGTGCATGAGCTGACGTTTGTTGAACAAAACGCATTGGCCCAGCAGTTGCTCACCCTGTTGCCGGCCTCGACCGACACGGCCAGCCTGCGTATTCGCACCTTTTTGTTCGAGTTGATTGAGCAGCTGAAACCAGAGCCGCACCTTCCCGATGACGCACCGCAGTGGCGGCAATACACCATTTTGCGCGAGCGCTATGTGATGCAACGGCCGCTGTGGGAGATCGAGGCACGGCTGGCGCTGGGAGAACGGCAACTGCGTCGCGAGCATCAACGCGCGGTGGGATCGTTGGCCGTGCTGGCCCGTTCGGCACTGGCCGAGCATGTCTCCATCCGAAGCACTGAAGCCTTAACGCCACCGGTACAGTTAGACATGCCCACTTCGGATGCGATGGCATTGGAAGCGGCCGTGCAGCGGCTCTCACCGGCACCTCGCTCATTTGGCATGGGCGAATTGTTGCGGGAAGTGGCTGAGGTGAGCGAACACGCCCTGCGGATCACTGCGCCGGGAAATCAGGCGCAGCTGGTGTGGCGGGTTACGCCGCCCGACATGACCGTCTTCACGGATCGCGGCATCCTTCACCAATTGCTGCTCAAACTGGTGCAATATTGTGCCCAGTTTGGCACCGGCCAACGCGACATTGCGCTGCTGGGTGAATTGGATGAACCCGCCAGTGTCCAACATCTTCGTTTGCAGATCAATGGGCAGGTGGACGCATTTGCACCACTCGACCATGACCTGCTCAAACTGTGTCGCTGGCTGGCCGATTTATTGCAAAGCGAACTGGTGATCACGCTCGACCAGTCGGTCCTGACGGCCCAGTTGCACCTGCCCACTGGCACACGTCTGCGCCGTGTGCTCATCGTGGATGATGAGCCACCGGCCATCGAGCTGTTTCGCAGCTATCTGACCGGCCTCAGCTTCGAGGTGGCCGCCGAGACCAGTTCCGAGATGGCATTGCAAAGTGCGCTCGAATTTCAGCCCGAGGTAATTGTGTTGGATGTGATGATGCCGGCCATGGACGGGTGGGAGGTCTTACAGCGGCTGCGACACTCTGCACCCTTGCGCGATATCCCCATCATCGCCTGCTCGGTGCTGCACGATGCCGAGCTGGCCCGGGCTTTGGGCGCAACCCAGTTCCTGCACAAACCGATCTTGCGGCAGCAATTCATCCGGGCGTTGGAAGCGGTGTTGGGGTAGACGTTCACGTAAACGATTACGGCCGTCCTCCTCAACTTATCGCACGGCACTTCCACCTGAGAATCCATCCACCATCGTCACCAACACGCTGGCGATCTCGCGTTGAGAGAACCGTTTGAGCCGCAGACACGTCATCGTATCCGGCACCATCACGTATTGGTCTTCCTCAGGATCACGCGCAGTCACGGCGATCGTGCGAATGGTGCCGCGATACAGCTCAAAGATTTTGTCGGCCAGATCGAAGCCGTCCATGTCCGGCAGATTCAAATCCAGCAGCACTGTGTCAGGGCGCTTGTCCTCCACCAACTCAAGCGCCGTGGTGGCATCCGGTGCCGTGTAGAGCAACACCTTTTCACCCAACAGATGCGTCAAAGTCAGGGTCAAAAACTCGCGCATGGCCGCGTCATCATCGACCACAAGCACACGTTGAATGCGGCCATGCTCGGCTTCGCTCTTGCTCAACGCCTCGGCCAGCTTGCGGCGCGAGACCGGCTTGATGAGGTAGTTGCTCAGGCTGCGCGGAACCCCAGAGCGAATTAATCCCGGCAAATTGCAGCGAATAATGGGCACACCCGCAATCTGCGTCATCAGGCTTTCCAGGGGAGCTGCGAAGGCAATGGGTGATCCTGCCGGCGCGTAATCGCTACCCATTTGCACAATGGCACTGGGGTGGATATTCGCGGCAGTTTCGGCCAGCACGTTCAATGGGCTGTCGTTGGGCAACCAGGTCAGGTCGTAGCCGCGAAACTCGGCCGATAACAGCCGCTGCACGCGCGGCTCGTTGCCGACGATGAGCACGGTTTTGCGCTCACGAGCCTTGCGCTCGAGGTTGGACCAGAAGGCGTCGGGGCTGCCCATCGGAGCCGCGTGGCCGTTTGAAGCCACCTGTGTGCTGGCCCCACCCGCCAACGCCATCGGCTCCAACTCCCTCTCCAGCCCCTGCGCTTCGATGGGGAGCGCAAACAAAAAGGTGGTGCCTTGTTCCGGCTCACTCTCGGCCCAGATTCGGCCGCCGTGCAACGCCACCAGTTGCTTGCTGATAAACAGGCCCAGCCCAGCCCCACGGCTCCAGCGAAAAGCGTTGTCCAATTGTCCAAACTCCTGAAACAGCTTGGGCAGATCATCATGGCTGATGCCGATACCGGTGTCGGTGATGCTGATAACGACGGACGGCGAACTCTGATGCACGGCGTCGCTGTCCGTCTCCAACTTCTCGTGCTTGCCGGTGGAGCGATAGGCGCGAATGGTGACGCCGCCACGGCTGGTGAAGCGCACGGCATTGGTGAGCAGGTTAAGCAACACCTGCCGAATGCGGGTGCCGTCGAGCATGAAGCGCGGCAGGTTCGGCTCCACCTCGGCCCGCAAATACAGGTGCCGCGCCTCAAACAAACTGTGCACCATCTCATAGGCCTCAGAAACGACGGACTCGATGGAGGTGCTGGTTTTGACCAGTGCAAGCCGGTAGGCATCAATGCGCGCCATATCGAGCACGTCGTCAATCAGTTGTGACAGGTGCGTGCTGCTCTGGTAGATCTGCTGAATGTGCTGCTTCAAGCGCGGCGGCCACGGCTGCGAGCCGTATACCTCAGGCGAGCTCACCATCATGTCGCTGAAGCCCAGGATCATGTTGATGGGGCTGCGCAACTCGTGGCTGACGGCATTGGCAAATTGCATCTTCAATGCGGTGGCATCCTCGGCCTGCCGCCGGGCCAGAATCAACATCCGGTTCATGCGCTCCAGACGGATATACGCGCCGTCGAGCTCCTTGTTCAGACGCATGAGTTCGGCCCGGTGATTTTGGGCCTCGCGCGCTACAGACAAGGCTTGCTGAGTGCTATGCCATTCCCACTGCAGCACCGTGTAGAGCTGACGCGTGCCCATCCACGCCACCACACTGACCAGGCCGGCCACGATGATGGGCCAGATCACCTCATGGAGTGCCAGACCCGGCACCAGAATAAACCCCGTGATGGCCATGCCGACCACAATCAGCAGCACCGAGATACCGGCCCCGCGCTGCGAGTGCAACACCGAGGAGACCATGCCGATGATGGCGAAGAAATACAGGGCGGGGCCGTGTGGAAACAGAATCACCTCGACCATGTTGGCACCGATTAGGCCGAATACATACAGCCAGCTGGCCGCGCGCGGCTGTTGCTCCTTCAGCGCCTGCGCCACGGCCAGGCTGAGCCCCAACACGGCAACCACCTGCCAAGTGTGAAAGAGTCCCGGTGCATCCCGCCAGGCGGCTGCCCGCAAGAGCGCCATCACCAGCGCCGCGAACCCACCCGCCAGCGCAATGCCGAGGTAGTCGCGGCGCAATTCGATGCTTTGCCGAGCAAAGCCGGCCACATCGGCCTGTGGAAATAATTTTGCTAACAACATAGGGGGAATAGAGATTAGGAGAAGTCAGTAGTCAGTAGTCAGATGCAAGTGACAATTCTCCGAATCTGACTACTGACTACTGACTACTGACTACTGACTACTCCTAATCTTCTTTCTTGTCCGCAGCATGGCCGCTGCATGACCGCTCAATCTATTAAGGCCAGATTAGCATAAGTCTATGCCCACGCTCCTCCCCATGACGAACGCGGATGGCCAAGCTGTCATCCCCATGAGCGACGAACAAAAATATTTATTCGATATCAAGGGTTGGATGCTCCTGCCCGGTATTCTCAGCAAAGATGAGCTGAAGCCGATCCGTGAGCACCAGATGAAGTTTTTATACGAGCGTGAGTCGCTACCGGCCCACGAACGCGACAATCACGGCGGCCCCTCACAGGTGCTCTTGGATCATCCGGCCGTGGTTGGTGTGCTGAACGAGATCATCTCGCACCAGCCGATGGCGAGCGAGGACTGCTACGGCTTTCGCTATGACCACACGTATACGAGTCATCGCAAGGCCGGCCACGACAATTGGGGACCGCACGGCGGCAGCGGCTTGTTCAACTTTGTCGGCAACTCACACACCTATCAACACCAATTGGGCGCGGTCAATGCCGGCCTGGTGCGGGTGGTGTGGGAGCTGAACGAGGTGCAGGAAAGCGATAGTGGCACCCTGCTGCTCTCGGGCAGCCACAAGGCCGCTTTCCCGCGCCCGGCATCCACCAATACCGACCGCAACCACCCCCTGTATGAGTCCTACAGCTGCCCACCCGGCTCGGCGCTGATCTTTACCGAGGCCCTGTGCCACACCGGCACCCAATGGACCAACCCAGACCGCGACCGGCTGTGCTTGTTCACCTGCTACAACTCGGTCAGCTCCAAGTGGGGCAAGGGCCAGGTACCGGCTGAGGTTATTGCGGCGATGCCACCCAAGCGCCAGACCCTGTTTCGCGGCGTGTGGACGTCTTTTGGTGAAGGCGAGAAAAGCAACAAGTATTACGCCGAGGCCAATCGAGCGGTGTGATTGACGTGATCGATGTCGCGACTGCGCAAACTTGCCCATTCGGCTGCTGGCGGTCTGTCAGAACCTATAGATCAAGCCGTCATTCCCGCGAAGGCGGGAATCCAGAACTTCAACCTAATGTCGCGTTGTGGTGACGCCTGGATTCCCGCCTTCGCGGGAATGACGATCCAAAACTTGAGGCGGTTAGAAATAGCAATGAGGAGGTGATTTCCCCCACGATCTAAGTTTGAATTGATGCACGAACCCGGCTGTTTTTGATCAATCTATTGCCCGTAAACACAGAGAAGGAGAACGTATATGTTAGGTAAAAATTTGAGAGGCACCTTTAAGAGTGCTTCAATGTTTGCAGCAGTATCCATGCTGATGGCTGCTTGCGCTGGCGGCGCACCCGCTGCACCGGCCGCTACGACTGCCCCCGCCGCGCCTGCTGCAGCCGAACCCACCGCTGCACCGGCCGCCGTCGAGGCCACCACCGCACCCGCGGCTGAAGCGACGACCGCCCCGGCCGCCGATGCTACGGCTGCACCTGAAGCCACCGCAGCCGAGACCACCGGCACCGGCAAGAAGTTCAAGGGCCAATTGGTCATCTCGACCAACAATGGCTCCGACTCCGATGATGGTCGCTTCAAGGGCCTGTTCGAGGCCTACAAGAAAGTGCAGCCGGATGTGGAGCTGATTCACGAAGGCGCACCGCAGGGCACGGGCTATGACACCTGGCTGGGCACACAACTGGCCGCTGGCGATGTCCGCCCGGACATCGTGGCCGGCAACTACCAGCCCACCTACGGCAAGTATGTGAACCTGGACAAGTATCGCTTCCAGACCAACCCCTACACCGGCCGCACCTGGGACGAGGATCTCGATTGGGACTTCTTTGTTGCGCGCGATGCCAAAGGCCAGCGGCAGATGATCGCGACCGAGGCCGTGCACATCCTGTGGTTCTACAACAAGGACCTGTTCACCAAGGCTGGCGCGAATGTGCCGACCAACTGGGACGAGCTGGCCGATGCCTGCGACAAGTTGCTCGAAGCCGGCATCACCCCCATCTCCACCAATTTTCAGTGGAAGCTGCCGCAGTGGGTGATCCAGATCTACTTGAACCAGTACTTCCCGGAGTGGGTGGAAGAGGTGCGCGCACAGCCCGGCGACTACAACTATGACCCGGAGCTGGATGGCAAATTCACCTACAACTCCAGCGACATGTTTGTGGACGGCAAGTTCAACCCGAACCCCGTGCGCCGCCTGAAGGCCATCAAAGAGGGCCGCATCCAATACAACACGCCGGAGTTCATCGAGTTAGTCAACAACATGAAGAAGGTCTTCCCGCGCTGCGCGTCGAAGAGCTTGTTCGTGGATAGCACCGACTACTCTGAGTTCCTGCAGCAGGAAGTCGCCATGATCATCGACGGCACCTGGTCGCTGCCGGGTTTGACGACGGATATGGAAGGCCTGAAGAACCTGGATGCCAAACGCCTGGAAGAGCTCAAGATTACGGATGCGTCCAAGTTGCAGCCGTTCGAGTGGAGCACATTCGAGAACCCGCCGATGACCGGCGGCCTCGTGAAGCAGGGCGTGCGCAGCGTCGAGTCGGCCTCCGGTGTCTACGGCAGCATCATCGACAAGAACGCCGAGCAGACCGAGTTGGCCGTGGACTTCCTGATGTTCTGGTTCTCGAAGCCCGGCTATCAGGCCTGGGTGGATGGCGGCATCGCCTCGCCTCAGGGTTACAACATGGCCGGCCCCATCATGGTTCGCGACATCACGTTGCCTGAGGATATGCAAGCCATGATCGGCAGCATCAAGATGATGGGCAATGCCGAGAATGGCCGCTACTATCCATGGGACTTCGGCGGCGTGCCCGACCTGGACAAGGAAGCGCGCGACCAGTACAAGCAGGCGCTCGAAGGCAAGATCACCTCTGAGGAATTTGCCGCGAACCTGCAGAAGATGTGGGACGACAACTGGCCGGACATTTTGAAGAAGGCGGGTTTGACTGAGGACAACCTCACCAACCCGGCCGTTCAGCCTGGCTCGTAAATCTCAAAAGCTGTTGGCGGCTGGCGTCTCGCTGCCAGCCGCCAACAGCCAGCCACCCTCTTATCCCCCCATGTCAGCCAACCGCAAGAAAATCCGCCAGCGCATTTTGTATTTGCACGCGGCCACGCCCAACATTCGTTCCAAGGTCATCGGCATGGCCTTGCACGAGCCGGTGCCCGGCACTATCACTGAGCTGTCGGGCCAGCCACAGCTGTGGCCCTACACCACCGTGCACGATGCCGTGATCGACGAGTGGCAGATCATTCAATTTCCTGTACAACTGGCCCCATTTGATGATCGCGAAATCGACATCCTGGGCTACGAATTCATTTTGCAAAAACTGGAGGAATACGATGAGTGAAGCAATTCTTGAACACAATGCAACGGGTGTAACCACGGACACCCAATTGGCGGCCCCCTTATTGCTCAGCGACGAGCAGGTGGCCAATTTCGTGGTACGCGGCTTCCATGTCGTGCACACCAGCCACCCGCGCGCCTTTCACCAGGCTATTTACGACAAGATCGCCAAACTGCCCGGCAACCCCGGCGATGGCATCCTGGATGAAGTGCCCGAGCTGCATCAGATTTACAACGACCCGGCCGTGCGCGGCGCGCTCATCAGCCTGCTGGGTGATCACTACAAGATGAACAGCCATCGGCACTGCCACATGAATAAACCCGGCACGCGCAGCCAGGACTGGCACCAGGACAGCACCAATTTGCGCCATCATCAAGTGCGCACGGTTCTAGGCATGTATTACCCACAGGATGTGTCGGACGATATGGGGCCGACCGTGGTATTGCCCGGCACACACTTCCGCAATGCGCCGACCGATCGCATGGCCACCTATGCCAACTTTCGCGAGCAGGTGGTGTTCGATGTGCCGGCCGGCACCGTTGCCATCACGCATTACGACATCTGGCATGCCGCCAGCGCCAACACCAGCAACAAGATGCGCTACATGCTGAAGTTCCTGTTCGACCGCGCCGAGGAGCCGACCCAGCCGAGCTGGAACTCCGACCCGGCCACCATCGAAGACACCGCCACGCGCAAGCTCGTGTTCGAGCGCGCCCTGGTGTGCTCACAGTCCGACCACTACAAAGAGCGTGGCCTGCGCTATGAGATGTGGAACCACTTGATTGGGAAGACCGCTTAGGGATGGGTCGCAGGCAGGGCGTTACGTCACGCTGTCATTCCCGCGCAGGCGGGAATCCAGACAAAACTCCCACGTCACTTTAGATCCAAGCGTAAGTTTCTACTGGCGTAGGAATTCCGGCGTAACCCCGCGGATGCAGCATCAGACGCAACAGTCGATCAAGAGTCTGGATTCCCGCCTTCGCGGGAATGACGTTGTTACGCAAATGCATAAGCGTTTAGACCGTCGTTTGACACGATCAGGCCAGAAACGAGTTACGAGTGAGGTACGAATTTAGATATGGCAACCGCGGCGCTTCAACCGTCTAAACGCTCAACCAGCAATCTCAGCAAAGTGCTATTTGTCATCGCTTTGGTGTTGCTGATCGCGGTCAACGTGGTCTATCTGCTCTTTCTGCGGCCCACCGGCCAGAGCATTGCAACCACCAGCACCCTGAGCAATACATCCGTCTTGCAGGCCGCGGCGCTGGATGGCCAAAAGATCGCGGTTGTGACCACGGACAATCGTCTTGTGCTGGCAGAGAACGGCAATGTGATTGCCGAGAAGCCTTTGTCCACCGTATTTTCAAAACTGGCGACCACACCAGATTTCAGCCGGCTGGTCGGTGGCAGCACCGATCGCAAAGTCATCATCTGGGATAACCAGTTGAATGAGGTTGCTACCTTTGACACCGGCGGCCGTGTCACCGGCCTGTCGATCAGGCCCGATGGGAACATCGTCGCCAGCTACAGCATTGGGCTCTATACCGGCCGCTCCAGCATCGTGCTATATGACGCATCCGGCACGTCCATTTCATCCAAGCGCGTCGGCATCGATGTGTCGGCGTTGCGGGCCGATGACAAAAACGTCTATTACACAGACGTGCAGGGCAACATCATCGCCCTGGATCCAAACGCAAATTGGAAAGAGCTGTGGCGCAAAAAGCTGACCCAGTCGGCGACCGAGTTGGAAATCACCTCGAAGGGCCAGCTCCTTACCGGCGATGAGCGCGGCACCGTAGCCCTGTTTAATATCGACGGCACGCAAGTGTGGAACAAGCCGTTGACGGAATATAAAGTCCGCATGGTGCACGACGACCCGGCCTCGGGTCTGATTCTGGTCGGCGACAGCGATGGCAATTTGCTAGCCCTTCGCAGTGAGACCGGCGAGAAGGTCTTCCAAACCGTGTTGACGGACGGCGCCGCGCGCAGCTTTCTCAAAGCCACTGAATCTTCGCTCTCGCTGATAACCGAGAAGGGCGGCGTGGTGGATGTGAACTTGTCAGTCGCATTGGGTGCACAGCGCAACAACACGATTGCCAGCGTATATTGGGGGCTCAATGCCTTGTTGGCCGTGCTCACCCTCGGCACCCTGGTTGCGGCCGTGCCACGGTTTCGCGCGCCGGCCCTGCGCACCGTCAGAAACATCAGGAACTCGCGCACGGCCTATTTGTTGGTGCTGCCGTCGATTCTTCTGATCCTGGTGTTCTCGTATTACCCCACGCTGATGGGGTTGTACTTCTCGTTCACCAACTTCAGCTTGTCGGAGCCGATCAAGTTCAACGGCATCGATAACTTTCGCCGGCTTGTCAATGACCGCTTCTTCTGGGTCGGCATTGGCAACATGGTATTGCTGCTGGTCACCGGCATCATCAAGTCCATTACGATTCCACTGCTGGTCGCAGAACTGGTATTCTGGCTGCGCAGTTCAAAATTGAAATATCTCATGCGCACCGCTTTCATCATTCCGAGCATTGTGCCCGGCGTGGTCGGCGTGCTGCTGTGGAAACAAATTTATCAACCCAACTACGGCCTGCTCAACGAAATTCTCAAAGTGGTTGGGTTGCCCCAATTGCAACAGGCGTGGCTGGCCAATGAGCAAACGGCCATCTGGGCCATCATCTTCGCCGGCTTCCCCTGGATCGGCACGTTCGGCTTTTTGATCCTGTTCGGCGGTCTGTTGAACATCAATCGCGAGTTATTCGATGCGGCCGAGATGGACGGCGCAACAGCCTGGGAGCGCTTCCGTGGCATCGACCTGCCGTTGTTGCAGCCGCAGTTGCGCCTGCTCATCTTCTTCGCCTTTTTGGGCGGAGCCCAGGAATACGGCGGCATCTGGATTCTGACGCGCGGCGGCCCCGGCACCGCTACCTACGTCCCAGGTCTGCAAATGTTCCTGTCCATCTCAGCCGGCGAATTCGGCTACGCATCGGCCATCGGTCTGGTGCTGGCCCTGATCGTCGCCACCGTCACCATCTCGCGTTTCAAATTCAACCAGACACCGGAGTCGCCGTAGGAAGAAGTTGTTAGTGATTAGTCATTAGTTATTAGTCGTTGGTGTTTAGTTTTTAGTTGCTGATTAACCATTGGCTTGATCCGGCGACTAATAACTAACCACTAACAACTCCTCAAAACATGGGAATTTCAAGAAAACTAGTCCTCACCAATACCGTCAGCATGGCGGTGCTGCTGGTGTTGCTGGCGTTGTCGTTCATGCCCGTCATCATGATGGTGACGATGTCGTTGAAGGACACGCTCACCATCTTCGGCGACTTCTGGGCCCCGCCGGTTCCGCCGGTGTGGTCGAACTATTCGGTGGCATTGCTGCGGCTCACGCCGGCCGCCATTCGCACGCTCTATATCTCGATCACGTCCGTGCTTGGCATCACCCTGTTCTCAGTTCTGGCCGCCTATGCCTTTGCCCGGCTCAAGTTCTTTGGCAAGGAAGTGCTGTTCTTCCTGATCGTGTTTATTTTCCTGGTGCCGGGTGTATTAACCCTGACGCCGAGCTTCATCCTGGCCAACCAACTGGGCATGCGCAACTCGCTCGAAGGGTTGATCGTGTTCTACGTCGCCGGCGGCCAGGTGTTCGCCATCTTCCTGCTGCGCGCATTTTTCCAATCGCAGCCCGAGGAAATCTTCGAGGCCGCGCGCATGGACGGTGCCTCCGAGTGGCGCATGATCTGGGAGATTGCGGTGCCGCTGGCCCGGCCGATCCTAATCACGTTGGGCATCTTAAATTTCCTGGCCGTCTACAACGACTTTTTGTGGCCGCTGCTCATGCTGCCGTCCACCGATCTGCACACGCTGACCATTGCACTGCAAGCGTTTAACCCGCCCAACGAGCGGCTGCCTGGCCGGCCCGAACTCGGCATCATCACCGCGGCGTATGTATTCGCGTCCATACCCATTCTGGCCGTGTTCACCTTCGGCATGCGCTATTACATCGAGGGCCTGACCTCGGGCGCGATCAAGGCGTAATCGTTTTTCTCTCGTACTCGTCCACCTTGTTGATATAGACACGCATGCAGAGACCCCGACCCCTAAAGGGGAGTCGCGGACATCTTCAGCGACTCCCCTTTAGGGGTCGGGGGTCTCCGAGGCCTCTCATCCCATGAACCGAACACCCAGCTGGCACGACGACGTTTTCTTCGGCCTCCACTTCGACCTGCATCCCATGAAGACCGACACGTCGTTGGGTGCCGAAACCACCTACGAGCACATTCGCACAGAGTTGGAAAAGGTGCGGCCCGACTTTGTGCAATATGACTGCAAGGGTCACGTCGGCTATGCCGGCTACCCCACCAAAATCGGCGTGCCGTCGCCCGGCGTCAAAAAGGATGCGCTCAAGATATGGCGCAAAGTCACCCGCGATCTGGGCATCCCACTCTCCGTGCACTACTCCGGCGTATGGGATCAGGTGCAGGCCGAGTTGCATCCCGACTGGCAGCGGCTCAAGGCCGATGGCACGCCCTATGGCACGGAGAGCGGCAACCCCTACTCGCTCGGTGCCGACAGCCCCTACGACGAGGAATTGCTCATCCCCCAGCTCAAGGAAGTCATCGACCTGCACGACATCGACGGCGTGTGGGTGGATGGCGAGTGCTGGGCCGCTGGGGCCGATTGGAGTGAGACGGCGCGCACGCTGTTCACCGCAGAGACCGGCATCACAGAGATTCCGATGCAACCCGGCGACCCACATTGGGCCGAGTTCATGGCCTTTCATCGCCGTCGCTTCGAGGCGCATATCAAGCGCTACGCCGATGCGCTGCACGCCCACAAGCCCGGCTTTGCAGTGTGCTCCAACTGGGCGTATACGATTCGCATGCCCGATGAAGTGACCGCGCCGCTGGACTATTTAAGCGGCGATTTCACCTGGGCCTTCGGTCTCGACAGCGCCGAAGCCGAAGCCAAATTCATGGACAGCCGCGGCCTGCCGTGGGACCTGATGGCGTGGGGATTCACCACCGGCGCAGGTCTGCAAAATGCACTGTGGACGACCAAGTCGGCCGAGCACCTGCAAATCGAGGCCGCATCCGTCGCAGCCAACGGCGGCGCATTCTGGATCTATGACCAACCCACTCGCAGTGGCCGGCTCATCGACTGGCACATGGATGTGTTTGCCGATGTGGCCAAGTTCATGCGCGCGCGCCAGACCATTTGCCGCGGCACCCACTCCGAGCCGCATGTAGCCGTGCTGCACAGCCAGAGCCACTTCTACGCCAATAATCATCCTGAGGGCACCAACGCCGTCTACAACCCCGGCGTGCCGAACACCACCCTGATCGGCGCGCTTCAACTGCTGCTCGACAACGGCTACCACGCCGATGTGATGAACGAGGATGCCTTATTGCGCCGGCTGGATGAATATCCCGTGATCGCAGTGATGGAGCAAACCCACCTGCCGCAAACCCTGCGCGATGCGCTGTTAGCCTGGGTGAAACGCGGCGGCAAATTGCTGCTGACCGGTAGCCACATTGTCCAGGACTACGGCGCAGCCCTCGGCGTCAAAGCCGCTGGTGAGCCGGTCGATGGCGTGTTCAATCTACCCGGCGACACGGGCAGCGCGCCGATCAGCGGCGAGTGGCAGCCGGTGCGCGTGGGCTCGAAAGCCAAAGCGTTGGCGCCGCTGCTCAGGACGCAGGAGTTGCGTAGCGCGGTCAAGTCGCCCTCGGCCACGCTCGTCCCCTATGGCACAGGCAGCATCACCGCGATCTACGGCCCCATCGCCACCGCCTATGGCAACTATCGTTACTCGCGCACCCGCGAATATGCCGCGCCCATTTTCAAGGCTTTAACGGGCACGATGCCGGTCGAGGTGGATGCGCCTTACACCGTCCACTTCACCGTGCGCCGAGATGGCACGCGCCGCATCATTCACCTGATCAACAGCGCGCCGAGCAACTCGCTCTCGCCGGCCAACCCGCGCATTGAAGGGGTGGTGCCGACCGGTCCCATCACCGTGCGGGTGCAATGCGCCAAACGGCCCAGGTCGGTGACGCTGGTGCCGAAGCAAAAAGAGCTGGCCTTCACGTGGCGCGCCGGCGTGCTCACCCTCAAGCTCGACTCGCTCTACATCCACACCGCCATCGTGATTCAGTAACACGCCCAGAGAAACCCGTCATTCCGAGTTCCCGATAGCCGGAGACGGCAAAGCCAAGCGGTATGAACGGGAGCCCTGAGAAGGTTACCGCCAGCATTGGCGCGACCAAACCCCACCCCTAGCCCCTCCCCGGAAGGGAGGGGTTGGGTTCTCCATGCGAGACAGTTTCAAGGTCGATTGCCAAATCATGTTGCGAAAATTTCTTGTTCATGAGCAGTTCGACTGGACGCTAGCCGAGGAGTCCCACGCGCTCCAACTCGGTTTCCGACCCATCGACCTAAGCGATGTAGGGCCGAAGCATAGGGGACGCGGACCGTCCCGAACTTTCTGTAGAGTTCGGGACAGTCCGCGTCCCCTATACATTGTTGCAACTGCGGCATTCTTTGAAGGTTCCAGACTACAATCCCCAAATTGAAGTGTCAGCAGCCGCCCGCTCCACGTTGGCGGTTGCGTTTTTGAGGAGGCAAGACCATGTCTAAGATTGCAACAGCCCCATTTGGCCGCACCGGCCACCAGAGCACCCGCATCATTTTCGGCGCGGCGGCGTTGGGCAACGTCACCCAGGCCGAGGCGGATAGCACGCTCGATACCCTGCTCGAGTATGGCGTCAACCATATCGACACGGCCGCCAGCTATGGCGAAGCCGAGGACCGCATTGGCCCGTGGATGCAGCGTGGCCTGCGCGACCAGTTCTTCCTAGCCACAAAGACCGGCGACCGCAGCTACATCAAAGCCCGCGAGTCCATTCATCGCTCGCTGGAACGCATGAAGGTCGACAACTTTGACTTGATTCAGTTGCACTACCTGGTCGACGAGCAGGAGTGGCAAACCGCCTTCGGGCCGGGCGGCGCACTCGAGGCCGTCATCGAGGCGCGTGAGCAGGGGCTGGTGAAATACATCGGCGTGACCGGCCACGATCTGGTCGTGCCGCACATGCACCTGCGCAGCCTGGAGAAGTTCGATTTCGACACGATTCTGCTGCCCTATAACTACGTGCTGATGAAGAACCCGGTGTATGCCGCGCCGTTCGAACAACTGCTGGCCGTGGCCAAAAAGCGCAACCTCGGCGTGCAGACCATCAAGTCGATCACGCGTGGGCCGTGGGGCAAGGATGTCGGCGACAAGAAGCCGCAGGCCACCTGGTATCAACCGTTCACTGAGCAGGCCGACATTGATGTGTCCGTCTCATTCGTGCTAAACCGCGAAGGCATCTTCCTCAACTCGGTCGGCGATATTCACATTCTGCCCAAGGTGCTCGATGCGGCCGCCCGCTTCAGCAGTGGTGAGATCAAAGCCAGCAGCTCGGCCGAGATGGAAAAGTTTGTGGCCGAACGCAACATGACTTCGCTGTTCGTGTAACTCAGCGTCAGAATTGCGGCTGGCGTGATTGCCAGCCGCTAACCGCCAGCCGCTAAACGCCAGCCTCCTTATCCCCATGCCCCAACCCTACAAAATCATTTTCGACACCGATCCCGGCATCGACGACGCGATGGCGCTGTTGCTCGCGCTCAGCTCGCCCGAGATCGAGGTGATCGGCCTTACCACCGTCTTCGGCAACACCTACGTTGAAGGTACGACGATCAATGCACTGAATCTGCTGCATCTGGCCGGACGCGCCGACATTCCTGTGGCCAAAGGCGCAGATCAGCCGCTGGTGGTGAAGCGCGGCCATACCGGCGAGATGGTGCACGGCGACGATGGCATGGGCAACATCGGCTGGTATGCAGTATCTGACCCGGCACTGAAAGCCATCGACAAGCATGCGGCTCAATTCATCGTCGAGACCATCATGGCCAACCCCGGCGAGATCACGCTGGTGCCGGTGGGGCCGATGACCAACATTGGACTGGCACTGCAACTGGAGCCGCGCATCGCCCAGAACGTGCGCAATGTGGTGCTGATGGGCGGCAACGTCACCCAAGTCGGCAACATCTCGCCGCTGGCCGAGGCCAATATTTACAATGACCCCCATGCGGCCTCGCTGGTGTTTTCGGCAGGCTGGGACCTGACGATGGCGGGGTTGGATGTGACCCAGGCCGTGCGCATGGATCAATCGTTCTTCGACTCGCTGGCTCAGTCGCAAAATAAGTTCGGCCAGTTCGTGGCCCAGATTATTCCCTTTTACCAGAAGTTCCACAGCGACCGCTACGCCTACGCCAACGGCTCGACCAACACCCACGACCCTTCAGCCATCGCCTATCTCATCGACCCCACCCTGTTCGAAGGTGCGCTGTATCCCGTCGTGGTGCCAACGGAGGGCTATGCCCGCGGCGTCACGATTGCCGATCGGCGTGAACCCTCGGCCGAATCGCCCAACACGCTCGATGTACCCGCAACGCGAGTGCTGTTGCACGCCGATGAAGCGCGGTTTTTGAGCATGTTTAAGGAACGCCTCACTTGAGATGGCAGATGTCAGACCTCAGAGCTCTGGCATCTGCTATCTGCTATCTGACCTCTCACAAAACTCTGTTGAGTTCAAGAGGGGCGCAGCGATGCTGCGCCCCTACCTTTACGTATTGCTAAGACTCACGGCCGCGCCAGGGTGCCATCTGGCCAGCGGCTTTGGGTCCAATCCACCACGCCGTCCTTGAACTGGCCCATGTTGGCGTGAATGGGATATTTCGCGGCCTTGGCCTCGTCGATGTCGATGCCGAGACCGGGCTTGTCGTTGACATACAGGTAGCCGCGGCGCAGCTCGGGGCAACCGGGGAACACCTCGCGCAACTCGTCGCTGAAACCGCCAAATTCCTGAAT
This sequence comes from Thermoflexales bacterium, assembly GCA_038213625.1. Classification (GTDB taxonomy): domain Bacteria; phylum Chloroflexota; class Anaerolineae; order J036; family Brachytrichaceae; genus JANMVQ01. The sequence continues at coordinate 5,367 of JBBQST010000010.1, read as the reverse complement.
GCCAAAGTTGTGCACATGCAGGTCGAGATGGACGTTGGCGGCATGGCCCACCGGCGACACATCACCCGGCCCGTGCCAGGCCGTGCGAACACCGAACGCCACACACAGCGATGCCAGCTTGCGGGCCGGTGTGATGCCGCCGATGTCGCTGATGTGCACGCGGATGAAATCGATCAGGCGCTTGGCGATGAGCGGTTTCCACTCCAGCGGATGGGTGAATAGCTCGCCCATGGCCAGCGGTGTGCTCGGCGCGGCAGCGCGAATGCGCTCGAACCACTCGATGTCCTCGGGCGGCAATGCGTCCTCCAGGAAGAATAGGCGGAACGGCTCCATCATCTTGGCCATGCGCACGGCTTCGATGGGGGCGAGCCGCTCATGAATGTCGTGCAGCAGCGGCGTGTCGAAGCCGATCTTGCTGCGCAGGAAATCGAACATGCGCTCGACGCCGTGCATGTACTGCCAGGGGTCGAAGTAGGCACCCGGCAGCGCACCCTCCGGCGGGGCCATGGCATGGTCGCGGCCACCGTAGCCACCCATCTGGCAGCGAATGACGAGGGCGCCTTCTTCTTTAAGACGCAGCACGTTGTCGAGCACCTGCTGTGGGTCACGGCCGTCGGCATGGCGGTAGACCATCACGCCGTCGCGGCTTTTGCCGCCAAAGAGCTGGTAAACCGGGACGTTGGCGGCTTTGCCTTTTATGTCCCACAGCGCCTGATCGACGCCGCTGACGGCATTATTCAGCACCGGACTGTTGCGCCAATACGAGTTTTGGTAGCACAGGTGCCAGATTTCCTCGATGCGCTCGGGGTCGCGGCCGATGAGCAAGGGTCGCAAGTAGTCCTCAATAGCAGAACGAGTCGGCAACAGGCGTTGGGTAAACGTTGCGCAGCCGAGGCCATACAAGCCGGGCTGGTCAGTTTCGACTTTGACCACGCACAGGCCACTGTGGGCCGGGGCGGTCAAAATGGCTTTTACATTCGTGATCTTCATAAGAGTAAAACGGGTTGGTACCGTATCAGTATTAAATCGTTTACACAGAATTTGGCAAATTCAGCTAAGTTCCTGCAACCCAGCTTGCTATTACAGGATGAGGCCACTTTATTGTGGCAATATGACGGCCTCACACTTATCCAGCTTTAACCATGTTAAAAACAACTTTAAGCGGCAACAATCCTAAAGTGGTTGACAGCATAACTTCGATTCATAAAATGCGCTAAGCTATTTCTGGGAAGTGGAGCGAACAAAACTATTATGATGAGGGGAACTGCGGCCGCGAGCGAGCCGCAACACGAATTGAATGGCATAACTGAGACGGCCAACAGCCTAAACGCTGAGGCTACAGCTGAAATGCCCGAACCGCCCAAACACAATAGTGCCCTCAGTTTGAAGATCGTGCTCATCGTCAGTAGTGCCAACGGCGCACCCGAGGTGTATGGCAGCCACTTGCCGCCAGATGCCTTTGCCGAGCTCGACAGCGAGAAAAGTGTCAAATCTTATGCCACTGCGCTGACCGTGGCCAACCACACCGTATCTATTGAAGAGGGCTCGCCGCATCTGGCCCGCCGCCTGGACGAACTCCAACCCGACATTTGCTTCAACGTGTGTGAAGGATTTCGCGGGGACAGCCGTGAAGCACAGGTGCCGGCCCTGCTGGAGATGATGGGGTTGAAATACACCGGCCCCACCCCGCTGGCTGCCGCTATCACCCACGACAAGCCCACCACCAAGCGCATCTTGAATTATTATGGTTTGCCGACGCCGCTGTTTCAAGTGTTCCAATCGGCCGACGATGCGCTGCGGCCAGACCTGCAATTTCCCCTGTTTGCCAAACCCGCTCACGAGGGAACCGGCATGGGCATTAACAACCGCAGCCTGTGTCACACCGAACGCGAGTTGCGCGACAGCGTGGCCTACTTGATCGAAGCCTATCAGCAGCCGGCGCTGGTTGAGACCTACATCGAAGGCCCCGACATCACCTGCGGCCTGGTTGGCAACGGCAGCCGCATGAGCGATGTGCATTTCTTCCCGATTACAGAAGTGGACTTCAGCGGCTATCCCGACGAGCTATTACCCATCTACGGCTCGCAGCAAAAGGTCGATTACGACGACCTGTATCGCCACAAATGCCCCGCGCCGTTGAGCGAGGCAATGACCGAGCAGATTCGCCGGCTCACCCACCAGACCTTTCTCGTCACCGGCAGCCGCGACTTTGGCCGGGTCGATTTTAGGATTGATGCGCGCACGCAGCAACCCTACATTCTCGAAATCAACGCACTGCCGGGCATCACGCCGCGCAGCGATCTGACCTTGATGGCCGAGGCCGAAGGTTGGACGCACGGCGAAGTCGTTCGCAGCGTGCTCTCGGCCGCCCTCAAGCGCTATGGGCTGGCCGCTAGCTGCTAGCCGCTAGCAGCCAGCCACTCATCACCAACTACCAGTATGAAGCCTCCCCTCCTACTCCTGTACGGCCTAGACGAGCACAGCCACGCGTTCGAGATCAACTCGACCCTGGCGCTGGTTCACACGGCCACCGTGGCATTGAGCGAGCGCGGCTGGCGGGTGATGCCGTTGCAGATCAGCCATGATTTTGTGACACCGCTAAAGCCGTTTGATCCACACACCTGGCTGGTGCTGAACTTGTGCGAGGGTTCGCCGCATCAGGATTCGTATTACGCCAAGGCCACCCGTGTGTTGGATGAATTGGGTTACACGTTCACCGGCTCGGACTCATGGAGCCTGAACGAAACCCAGTTCAAGTGGAAGATGAAGCGGCTGCTGGATGATGCCGGCGTGCCCACACCCAAATGGGCCGTGGTGGAACAGGCCGACCAGTTGGAGTTCGACGCCTTTCCCGCCATCGTCAAACCGGCCGCTGAGCATTGTTCCTACGGCATCAGCCGCGACTCCGTGGTGATGAATCTGGATGAGGCCCGCCGGCAAGCGGCCAAAATCATCGCCGAATTCAAAGCGCCGGCGCTCATCGAGGCCTTTCTCGACAGCGCCGAATACAACGTGAGTGTGTGGGGGTTGAATCACGATGCAGCGGTGTTGGGCATCTCGACCATGACCTACGACACGTTCGAGGACATTCACGACCGGCTGTGCACGTTCGATGCCAAATGGACCCCGGACAGCACCGCCTATCAACAAATCCCCGCCATCTGCCCCGCCCCACTCGGCGAGGTGATGAAAGCCAAAATTGAGCAGGTGGCCGTGGCCGCTTATGCCGCCACAGGTGTGCGCGACTATGGGCGGGTGGATATTCGGCTGCACGGCCAGGACGATGACGCAGTGCCGATGGCGCTGGATGTCAATGCGAATTGTGATGTGAGCACAGATGGCGGCTTCATGAACGCGGCGCGCGTGGCCGGGTTGAGTTATGGCGAGATGCTCGAGCACATCATCCTGTTTGCGATCCAACGGCGCGGAGTCAAGCCCCAGGCTTCGACTCACTCAGCGTCGTTGTCATCGATACAAGCAGCACCCACCGCACCGGCTTCAACACTGGCGTTTGATGCACCGATGCACGAGGTGAGGCGTTGATCAACAAAGCAAGTGCGGCGGCGACTCGCGCGCGGGTGAGGCCAGCCACACCAGAGGATCGCGCCGCGATTTACGATGTGTTGATGACCAGCGGCGTGTTTGGCCGGGTCGATGCAGCGTGCGTGGATGAGATGTTTGTCGGCACCTGGACTGCGTTGCAAGCCAATGCCGACGCGGATACGTATCACTGGCTGATAGCGGAAGGGCCGGACGATGCGGCAACATCTGCAACAGTGATTGGCTTCGCGTGCTACGGCACCGAAAGCCTGACGCAGGGCACGTGGGATTTGTTCTGGGTGTGTGTGCGGCCAGAAGCGCGCGGTATGGGCGCGGGCCGGGCTCTACTGCAAGACAGTCTGGCGGGTGCCAAAGCCAAGGGCGCGCGCATGATGGTGATTTACACCTCATCCACTGCACCCTATGGCGCGGCGCGGGCCGTGTATGAAGCATGTGGATTCAGTCGCGCCGCCGTGGTGTCGAATTACTACGACGACGGCGATGACTTGCATATTTATTCGAGAAGACTGGCAGGAGTGATAGCTGGTTGCTAGCAGCTGGCGGCTAGCAGCCAGCCGCCAACAACTTTCAAGGGATGTATGGGAATGAATATCACGAGCAAGGCCAATGTGATTGTGCTTTACAACTACTACAAGACGTGGAAGCCGGAGGAATATCAGGATGCACTCCGGCTGCTCAACATACTTGTAGATGGATTACGGCAGCTTGGTCACCGTGTGCAGCCGATTGAGTTTTGGAAGGACGTGAAGCCGGCTTTGGAAGGCTACAACCCCGATGAGTGGATTATTTTCCAGTGGGTGGAAGGCATCGAGGATGAGATTGGCGGCGACGCCCGCATTACGGCCGAGCTGGATGTCATGGGCTGGACCTACACCGGCAACCCACCTTCAGCGCTCAAACTCTCGGTGGAAAAAGGCAAAGTGAAGAAGGTGCTGGAGCGCTGGCGCATTCCCACGCCGGCCGGGCAGGAGTTCAAATCAGCCGACGACGTGGATGCCTGGCACGCGACCACGAACACACAGGGCCTGTTTCCCGCTATCGTCAAACCGGTCAGCCAGCATTGCAGCGCCGGCGTTACCAAAGACGCCGTGGTGCACGATGTGGATCAGTTGCGCGCGCGGGTGGCCTTTGTGATCGATCAGTTCAAAGAGGCCGCGCTGGTTGAAAAGTTTATTGAGGGTCGCGAGATCAACGTCGGCATCTGGGGCAATGGCCGGCCGCGGCTGCTCCCGTTGCGCGAGATTGACTTCAGCGCCGTTCAAGATCCCCTGCGCCGCATGGTGACCTGGGACAGCAAGTGGGTGCCCGACAGCGAGGAGTGGAACAGCATCCCCGTCATCACCCAGCCGACCATTAGCGATGCCTTGCGCGCCCACATCGAGGACATTGCTCTCAAGACCTACCGGGCTTTCGATTGCCGCGATTACGCGCGGGTGGACCTGCGCGTGGATGCCAATGAGCAGGCCTTCGTAGTGGACGTGAACCCCAACCCGGACATTTGCTACGACGGCGGTTTCGCCGGTGCCTGCAATGCCGCAGGTTTCACCTATGCCCAGGCCGTCAGCAACATCATCGGCATGGCCGTGACCCGCCGCAACCGGCGCAACACCCTGCTGAACACCATGCGCAAACTTCGCACCGAAGAGATGAAACCGCAGCCGGCGCGAGCGCGATCTGGCCCAGCAGCAATTCAAGTTGACCCAGGAGGGCAGCGACTGGCGTGTGTGCGGGTATCGGCCATAAAGACCTCGCGGGTTTACAAAACCCACAAGGTCTGGAGCGAGGTTAGGCCGGCACAGCCACGGC